>DATAQX010000408.1:0-4583 GCA_036264455.1 Silvibacterium sp.
TAGAGCGTATCGCGCTGGACGGGCTTGAAGCCGGCGTCGCGGATGATGCGGCGGAGTTCTTCTTCGGTAGTGTGGTTCGAGGTGCCAGCAGCCTTGACGACGTTTTCTTCGAGCATCACCGAGCCGACGTCGTTGCCGCCGAAGCGCAGACCGAGTTGCAGGACTTTGAGTCCCTGCGTGACCCAGCTCGATTGCACGTTCTCGATGTTATCGAGGTAGAGGCGGGAGATGGCGAGGACCTTGAGGTATTCGACCGAGGTGGCCTCGTCCCAACCGCGGCCGCCGAGAGCCGTGTTGTGGGGCTGAAAGCTCCAGGGGATGAAGGCGGTGAATCCACCGGTTTCTTCCTGCAGGCGACGTACCTGCTCGAAGTGGTTGACGCGGTGCTCGTAGGTCTCGCCCACGCCGAACATCATGGTGGCAGTGGTGCGCATGCCTAGCTGGTGCGCGGTGCGATGCACAAGGAGCCAGTCTTCGGTTCCGCACTTGAGACGCGCGATGCGATGGCGGACTTCGTCGTCGAGGATCTCGGCTCCGCCGCCGGGGATGGAGTCAAGTCCGGCGTCGCGCAGGCGCGCGATCGTGTCGCGCACGGAGAGGTTGCTGTACTCGGCGATGGCGAGAATTTCCGATGCGGAGAAGCAGTGCAGCCAGATTTGCGGGAAGCGCTGCTTGATGCCCTTGAGCAGGCGCTCAAACCACTCGATTTTAAGATCGGGGTGCAGGCCGCCCTGCATGAGTACGCCGGTGCCGCCCATCTCCAGTGTTTCGGCGATCTTTGCGTAGATGGTTTCGAAGTCGAGGATGTAGCCTTCGCTGGCCAGCTTGCCCTTGAGCGGGCGGTAGAAGGCGCAAAAAGTGCAGTACTCAGTACAGAAGTTGGTGTAGTTGATGTTGCGATCGATGATATAGGTGACTACGCCTTCAGGGTGAAGCTTGCGGCGTATGGCGTCGGCTTCCATACCAAGTCCGATGAGGTCGTCGGAGTGGAAGTGGTCCAAGGCCTGCTGGCGTGTGATCGACACCGTTCCATCTTAGAGGAAATTGGACTTTGGTTTCAACGAAGCGGATGGCTGTAACATTAGGCGTGGCTCCTGAATGGCGAGCCGCTCAGTCGGCCTGGAGCTTCTATAAGTAGTGCAATCCTGTTGAACGAACCCAATCCCAGGAGCGATTTTTATGTCATTGCACAGAAATGCAACCATCCGCCGCTCTATCGCCTTTAGTGTTTTTCTGCTCGCACTGTTTGCGTTTGCGGTGGTAGATGTCTGCCATGCTGCAGGCCCGTCGGCTGCAGATACCGCCAAAGCCCCTCCGGACGTCATCATCTTCACGAACGGCGATCAGCTTTCGGGCACGTTCGTTCGCGAAATTGGCGGAACAGTCACATTCCACAGCGACATTGTGGGCGACATCGATATAGGCTGGGACAAGATCAAGGAACTACGCACGCAGACGAAACTCGCCGTGCTCAACAAGAGCATACTTCCAAAGAAGAAAAAGGTACCGGCAAATGTGCCTGAGGGCACAATCACAGAGACGGGTGACATGATTACCGTGCATCCGGACAACAACGCGACGATTCAGCCGATTCCCGTCAAGGATGCGCAGTTCATTATTGACGAGACGACCATGCAGAAACAGCTGATTGGAGAGCCCGGCTTCTTTGGCGGCTGGAATGGCGCTGCGACCGGAGGGGCCACGATTGTAAAGGCCACACAAAACCAGGAGACCTTCAACGGAACCGTTGCCCTGGTGCGCGTGGTGCCAACCGCGTCGTGGCTGGACCCGCGGAACCGGACGAGCATTAATTTTACGGGATCGTATGGCAAGATCACGGAGAAGGCGTACGAGTCTGACGGGGTGTTTTTTCCGGCTACGAGTACCAAGACGGCGCTCTACCATGCGGGCGCCGAACGCGATTGGTTCTTCGCGCCGCGGTGGTATGTGCTGGCGCAGACAGCCTTCGACCACAACTTCAGCCAGGGGTTGGACTTGCAGCAACTCTATGGTGGGGGAATCGGTTGGACGGCCATTAAGAAGCCCAAGCAACAATTGGATCTAATAGCCACTCTCCAGTATGTAAGACAAGACTTCATCAACGCGGCCCCTGGAACGAGCGAGGACCTGATCGGCTCGACCTTCGGACTCACGTATTTCCTCAAGCTGCCGCGCGGCATGATCTTCAATCAGCAGGCGGCCTACCTTCCGTCGTGGAACGTCCCGCGCGCGTACTCGATAACCGAATCCAACTCGCTGGTGCTTCCCGCCTACAAGAACCTGGGCTTCTCCGTTGGAACGCTGAACAGCTACCTGAACAACCCACCGCCGGCCGTGCCGCCAACCAAGCGGAATTCATTCCAGTTCATCGTTGGCGCGACATATACGATCAAGTCGAAGTATTAAGAGCGCGAGCCGGTTTCCGCTAGAATTTCACTGCGATTCTGGCGGAATGGCTGGCGGCATGGAGTTCATGTCCTGGTCAGTAATCTTCTGAGCGGGGGTTGGAGAGGACTGAGGGGTGGCGAGAGCAGCGGGGTCCAGATCGAGCGGCTGCTTGAGCAACTCAAGCGTGCCCGGCGGCAAAGGCTTGTCTGCGTTGGCCAGCAGCAGGGTCGCCTGCCATATCTGGGTCTGGTTGAGAATTTTCTCGAAGGCCGGCATGCCGCTCAGGCGGATGCCGTTGGCGATCTTCCAATAGGTCTCGCCGGGGGGATCGTCGCTCACACCGACTACTCCGTTTTTATGCGGCTCCCAGAGTTGGGGGGCGTGAGGGTACATGTGCGCGGCAAATGCGGACGGGCGGCCATAAAGGCCATGGCAAGCGGCGCACTGCTGGCGATAGATATGTGCTCCTGCCTCGAGATTTGTCGCACTCGGCTCGATGGGTGAGCTTTGGGGCATTTCTTTGTCAATGCGTGCGTGGAGTGGCACACTGACGAATTGCTTTTCCAGCAGAAAGGGTTGGTCAGCAACGGCCACCGGTGGATGGCCAAGGCGGAAATGGAAGAAGACAATCAGCGGAATGGTCAACAGTCCCAGGATTAATCCCAGCAGGAATCCCTTCATGCGTCGTTTGCTCCTCGATTCAGCAGAAAAATTAGGAATGCGGTTTTATGACACTTTGATAGCCCATCCACAGGAAAGCAGGACACGAGGAGGCTTGCAAGTGCTTTAATACATATTGTAGGAGAAATTCTTTGTCTTTTTTACACCCGTAGGGCAGTAGGTAGTGGAGGCTTCAAGTTTGATGCATTTCGGAAATCGCAAGGGATACGGCGCGTATCCAGTTCTGGCCCTGGCCCTTCTCTTAGCGCCAGCAGCGGTATGGGCACAAAGCACAGCGGATCAACAACAGACACCACCATCAACTCAGACTCAGCCCCAGGCACAGACTCTGCCGCAGGCACCCGCAGAGCGCACGGAGGTATTACGCCAGGCACAGGAGCGCGTGAAGGCGCGACGCAAGCTGCGAGTGCAACAGATTATTCAAGACACCTATTCGCACAAATATGAGTTGTATTTTGGCGGCGGATATTTGCGTTTTAGACCAGGCAGCACATTGCAGCATATGAATCAGAGTGCCTGGAACGTGGGGATTACCGATTACCTGGCAGGCAAGCTGGGAGTGACGGCGGATTTTCGCGGCTACTATGGAACTGCCTTCACTTACATCAACGAGTTTCAGGTGTTTAATCCGAGCATCAGCCAGTACACGTTCCTGGCCGGCCCGCAGTTGCGGCTTATGGCGCGGCAGCACTGGGCCGTGAGCGGGAATGCGCTCATCGGTGTGGGTCATGGCAATTTTGGCACCGGCACTGGTGGGCTGCCTCCTACGCTGATCGGGCTGTATCCTGACGGGACGGTGTTCAATTTGAGCGTTGGCGCGCCGATCGATTACAATCTGGGACCGACACTTGCGATCCGGCTGACTCCAAACTATCTGATGACTAATTACGGCAGCGAATTGCAGCACAACCTGGGGTTTAACGCCGGCGTTGTGTGGAGGTTTGGACGGCAATAGGGGATGGCCACCTGCAGCAGAGGCCGGTGCTTTCGGGCACGGCCTTTGCATTTGTGAGGCATTGTTAAGCCTTGACCTTTACATCCCTCTCTTTAGCTGCATCGAGCGGATATTGCGGTTCGGTCATGCGGACGGGATCGAGGATTTCGGCGATCTGCTCGTCATTGAGGAGCTTTTTCTTGCGTGCGATGGAGATGATGGACTCGCCGGTCGCAACGGATTCCTTCACTATCTCGGCGGCCTTCGCGTATCCAATGTAGGGATTGAGCGCAGTGGCGAGTGAAACAGTGCTCTGCGCGTAGAAGTTGCACCGCTCTGCATTTACCGTGATGCCGGCGATGCAGCGATCGTTGAACTGGCGAAGCATGTTGGCGAGGATGGTGATGCTCTGAAGCACACTGTGGGCCATGGTAGGCATCATGACATTCAGCTCGAGCTGGCCAGCCTGCACGGCGTAGGCGACGGCAGTGTCATTGCCGATGACTTGAAAGCTGACCATGGCAGCCAACTCCGGCATGACAGGGTTGATCTTGCCGGGCATGATGGATGAGCCGGGCTG
>DATAQX010000449.1:0-8798 GCA_036264455.1 Silvibacterium sp.
TGCTCCCCGCCGACAAGCCCCGTTACGTCATGGGCGTCGGCTATCCCGACGAGATCGCCGAATACGCCGCCATGGGCGTGGATATGATGGATTGCGTCCTGCCAACCCGTGCCGCCCGCCACGGCCTGCTCTTCACCTCCGAAGGCCGCCTCAATATCAAGAATCGCAAATACGCTGAGGATCAGGGCCCGCCCGACCCCGACTGCACCTGCCTCGTCTGCCGCCGGTATAGCAGGGCCTACCTCCGCCACCTCATGACCGCCCAGGAACCGCTGTCGGCGGTTCTGAACACCCTGCACAATCTCGCCTTCTATCTGGACACGATGAACAAAGTCCGGCAGGAAATTGAATCTTTCGTCCCGACCCAGTGATGAATTATCCAATCCCCAGGAGCGGAGTTTCCTTTCCAGCCCCTTGTCAGGGATTCCGGGAAGCTCCTCGCGGGTCGAGATCGTAACCTAACTCCCCTTCCCCAGCTTCTCGAGCCGGGCCGCATACTCGGTCATGGTGGACGGGGCGAGCATGAACGGGCTGGGCGAAGTAATGGAAACGGCGAGCGAATGCGCCAGTGCGAACTGTACAACTTCAATACTTTGCTCGACTGCCCTGGTGCTCGCGTGATTGGGGAACCAGGTCTTATTCACGTGGCTGAGGATCGACGGATCGAGATCCTGGATATTGCCATCATGCTCGCTGGCTTTGTGCAGAGCTACCTCCAGCGCCTGACGCCAGGCCGGAAAGAGTTCGCTGACTGCGCTGTGGCGGATAAGGTTAAGGTTGATGTCGGCCTCCGGCTTCTGTTCGTGAAGGACGAAACCGATCGTCTCTTCGACTGCGGCGCAACCTCCCTGGGATTCAAAGAGCCGGTCGGCATAGTTCATAAGGCGGGGAAGATAGTCGGTTTTCTCGAGAGGGCGCTCGAGAGCACGTTCCAGGCGGGCCTCGCGAGCAAAATGGGGTAGCGGCCAGTTGCCAAATGTAGGTGTCCCGGGAAATCGATGGGCGGCGACGTATGCTTCATTGCCTTTGCCGCGCTGGAATTTAGCTGCTCCGCATTTGACCAGTTCATCCCGGTCAAGCTGGCCGAGCTTCCGCAGAACTGCGATGCCGAGCAATACGCGGACGGCTTCTTCACGGCGCCCGAGGACGTGTTTTTCAAGATTGTGCAGTTCCCAGGGGCCAAGGTCAGTGATTCCGGGGGCCGCTACGGTTCCAGCGGTGATACGGCGCCGGGGATCGCGAAACCAGAATTGCTTCGAGGCCTTCTTGACGCTCGGCGGCACTGGAGCACGCGGGCCAAATGTGCTCGGGCTCCCGGGCACGAGAATCCCGGATGGGTTGGGCTTCCAGTCTGGCATCGCGGCCTCGGTTTCAGGAGTAATCCCGTGAAGCTTGGTTCGTCAATATCCTCTTCCGGCGCACGCCGCCTTGACACCGCTCAATCCTGTACGCGATGCTATGGTACTAGGCACTCCTCGGGCATCCGGCAACGTGTGCGCACCCGTCGGGAACGGGGCGTGGCGCAAGGGGCCCGGCCGGTAGCCGAAAGTTTTACCCAAGGCAGTAAGGAAGCAGCAGGCGCTGTTCGAAGCTCTATTGGCAAAGGATTTTTCCCTCTTAGCCCAGAGCCTTTCCTGAAATTATTTATGCAAGCGGTGCAGAGCAGAGTTCTTCGCTGCTCCGCCCGAAAAAGGATTGTGTGTTGACGTTAATGACTTTTCTGGCTGGCGCGATTCCTCCGGGTCTGGTTTCGTTCCTCCCCTTTGTTCTTATCATTGGGGTCTTCTATCTTCTGCTCATTCGCCCCAACCAGAAAAAGCAGCAGCAGTGGCAGCAGATGCTCGGCAACCTGAAGTCCGGTGACAAAGTCACCACCACGGGCGGCATTCGCGGAACCATCATCTCCATCAAGGACGACGCCATCCAGCTGCGGATTCCCCCCGACAACATCAAAATCGAAGTGATCAAGAGCGCGATCGCTTCCGTCACGACCGACGAGGCAGCCACAAAGTAGCCCCACCTATACGATTCCCATGAGTAAGAATTCCACCAAAATCATTCTGATCTTCGCTGTCCTGATTGTCTTTGTCCTCGGGATCATTGGTATTCCCCAGGGTGTGAGCGGGACTGCGTTCAAGACCTCGATACTCGACCGCATTCACCTCGGCCTCGACCTCAAGGGAGGCACACACCTCATCCTCCAGGTCATGGTTGACGAGGCTGTCGGAATCGCTGCAGACAGCGACGCCGCGCATATCCGGCAGGATCTGCAGCAAAATGGCATCACCGTTGCCGATGTGAGCAGGCCCGACCCGAACCGCCCGGATGTCATACAGATTACCGGCGCGCCCGCGGATCGCGTTGGCGACATTCGCTCCGTGCTCAACTCGAAGTACGGAACGCAGTACGACATCGTATCGGGCCCGAATAACTCCTGGATTCTGACCATGAAGCCGACGGCCGTCGCCGAGATCAGGAAGCGCGCTCTCGAGCAGGCGATCGAGGTTATCCGGACGCGTGTCGACACGCTGGGCGTCAGCGAACCCGTTATCCAGGAGTACAACCTGGGCAGCAATCAGATTCTGGTCGAGCTGCCCGGCATCGATGACGAGGCTCGCGTGAGGGACGTAATCCAGTCCACCGCGCGTCTCGAAATCCACGCCGTGCTCGGCGGTCCTTTTACCAGTGAGCAGGATGCGATCCAGCAACTGGGCGGCAGCATACCGCTTGATTCGATCATTATCCCCACCGCGCCAGGCGTTTCGCGCGCGGGCGGCGTTCAGTACTACCAGATCAGGCGGTCGGCCGAGGTGGGTGGCACCGACCTGCGCAGCGCACGTGTGGGCCGAAATACAAACACTAATGAGCCCGAGGTCGAATTCTTCCTCACCACTGCTGCCGGAGACCACTTCGCCGAGTTTACTGGTGCCAATAAGGGCAAAAACCTCGCAGTGGTGCTCGACAACAAAATTCGGGAAGTCGCCGTGATCCATGACCAGATTCGCGATCAGGGCACCATTAGTGGAAACATGACCGAGCAGCAGGCCAATGACCTTTCCATGCTACTGAATACCGGCTCGCTTCCTGCGTCGCTGCACTACCTGCAGGAGAGCACCGTAGGCCCGTCGCTTGGCGCTGATTCCATTCGCCAGGGTGTGATGGCGTCCATGGTCGGCATGCTGGCCGTCATGGTCTTCATGTTTGTCTACTATCGCGGCGCGGGCATCAACGCGAATCTGGCGCTCTTCCTTAACCTGGTCATCCTGCTTGGCTTCATGGGATATACCGGTTCGACGTTGACGCTTCCCGGCATCGCGGGCGTCATCCTGACCATCGGTATGGGGGTTGACTCCAACGTGCTTATCTTCGAGCGCATTCGTGAAGAGCTGCGTGCCGGCAAGTCTCCGGCGGTAGCCGTTGATCAGGGCTTCGCGCATGCCTGGACAACGATTATTGATACGCACGTGACTACGATCGTCTCCGCGGCCATCCTGTTTATTTTCGGAACGGGACCCGTCCGCGGATTTGCCGTGACGCTGACCTTCGGACTTTTGGCCAATCTGTTCACTGCGGTCTTTGTTTCGCGCACCATCTTCGATGTGAATCTTGGCCGCAAGCAGCGCGGAGAGCCGCTCTCCATTTGAAGTCTTGATAAGAATGCGGATGTAAAGGAGCGGAAGTTTTTGAAAGGGCACGGCTTAGCCGTGCCGCAAGAAATCGGGATTATCCGGGGCTTTAGCCCCTGAGGGAAGAATTTCGTGGAACTGTTCGGGGAAGTAAAGATCGATTGGCTGGGGAGGAAATGGTATTTCCTCGGATTTTCGCTGATCTTCAGCGTGGCCGGCGTTTTGTCGCTGTTGTTCTGGCACCACTTGCCGCTGGATGTGGATTTTCGCGGCGGCACCGTGGTGCGCGTGAAGTTCGACCGGCAGCCCAACATCGACCGTATTCGCGCGGCCGCCGACAAGACGGGCTTGAAGGACGCCCGCATCACGACCTACGGCATTGCTCAAAATAACGAGGTCCTCATTACCCTGGCGCAGGGCCGGACCAGCGAGGCCGCTCTTGACCAGGGCCGCGCAGCCATCGTCAATGCCCTGACCGCGAATTATTCCGCCACGGGCGCAGCCAACCAGGGCAAGCTTGATCTTGACAATGCCGGACGCGCCTCGCTCGCGGCATGGCTTGCCGAGAAGGATCCCGAGCATCTCGGATCAAACGACGCGGCCACCCAGCACTACACACAGCAGGCCAATGCCATCCTCGACTATCGCGACAATCAGCACGGCGGCCTCTTCGATTCCATCGACAGTCTTTCCGGCGTAGCCACTCCGGCGGTTGTGAGCCAGTTGAAGCAGGATGCGTTTCTCTCTGGTTTTGCCGTGCGCAACGTAGAGATCGTCGGTCCCCAGGTAGGCGCTCAGCTACGCAAGCAGGCGCTGTGGGCGACTCTCTATTCGCTGGCTGGGATGTTGGTCTACCTGTGGTTCCGTTTTGAGCTGATTTATGGCGTGGCGGCCGTCGTCGCCGTTTTCCACGACACGCTCATTACCGTCGGCGCCTTCTCTCTTTTCAACAAGGAAATCTCGCTGACCGTCATCGCCGCCATCCTGACTTTGATCGGCTACTCGATGAATGACACAATCGTCGTCTTCGATCGCATCCGCGAGAACCTGCGCCTCACGCGCCGGGAGCCGCTGGCCGATCTCGTCAATCGCAGCATCAACCAGACCTTGAGCCGGACCGTCCTTACCTCCGGCCTGACGTTCCTCACCGTGCTTTCGCTTTATATTTTCGGCGGCGAGGTGCTGCGCCCCTTCTCCTTCGCCCTGGTGATCGGCATCCTCATCGGGACCTACTCATCAATCGCGGTGGCTGCGCCCATGCTCGTGGCCTATCAGGATTGGCGGGCAAAGCGCGGAAAAACAGCAGCTTTGCCGGCTGCAAAACGGACAAGAGCTTAATTATTTCCCGTCCTATGGAGTTTGTGATAGAAGAAAGCACTCGCCTTTTTCCGCGCTGGTGCGCAGGGAAACAAAATTGGGACGAAATAGACCAAATCGGGAACAAAGTAGTACTGTCCCGGTGTCTAAAGGTGATAACAATGTTTTGCACATTCGAGGTTGGCCATGTTTGAAGATTCTCTAATGGAGTCTGGCGGACAAATCAAGACTAAGAGCAAGTACTTCACCTTCGTGGGAGTATTGCTCAACGGTTCGATCATCGCAGCCCTGATTCTGATTCCGCTGATCTACCCTGAGGCTCTGCCAAAGGCTGCCATGAGCACGCTCCTGGTCGCTCCTCCACCGCCTCCACCACCACCACCGCCTCCGCCGCCTGCCCCGGTTCATATTCAGAAGGTGGTCTCCGAGGTGCTCAATAACCAGCTCACCGCTCCAACCAAGATTCCCAAAGACATCAAGATTGTGAAGGATGATGCGCCACCCCAGCCGGCCATGGCCGGAGTCGCGGGCATGGAGGGCGCAGCTGGCGGTAGCGGCGTCATGAGCGGCATTCTGGGCGGCATGGGCACAGGTCCCGCGCCGGTAGTCAAAGCCGCGGCCCCGAAAAAGATTAATGTGTCGGCGGGCGTGATCGCCGGTAATAAGCTCGGCGGAATGACCCCGCAGTACCCCGCCATCGCAAAAGCTGCCCGCATCCAGGGAACGGTTGTTCTTCAGGCAACCATTTCCAAGCAGGGCACGATCGAAAATCTCCGTGTCGTCAGTGGTCCGCCGATGCTTCAGCAGTCCGCTATGGAAGCCGTCAAAACCTGGCGTTACAGGCCTTACCTGCTCAACGGCGAGCCGGTCGAGGTTGAGACCCAGGTCAACGTCATCTTTACCCTCGGTGGTTGATGCCGGGTTTAAGCCTTCCCGGAAGCAGCGGGAAGGCAAACCTGCAGCCGCTAATATCTATCAATTTCCAGGTATTTACTCCTTAGGAGGAAAGATTCAGTGATTCTCGCTCATCTCAATCAAGTCATTGCCCACCCTGCAGCTTTGGGTCTCTTTCAGGATCAGTCGGTCGGCTTCGCCCCGATGGATCTCTGGAACAACATGGGCTGGCTGGCCCGCGGCGTGGTGCTCGTGCTCTTCATCATGTCCATCTGGTCGCTGGCCGTCATCATCGACCGCTACCTGTATTTCAACGCAGCCCGTAAGCAGTCGCGTGAATTCGCTCCCCGCGTCGCCGGCGCCCTCAAGGAGGGCAAGCTGGATGAAGCCATCAAGGCTGCCGATCGCAATAAGAAGTCACATCTGGCCGAAGTCGTGACCGCCGGTCTGCAGGAGTTCCGCAACTACGGCAGCGGCGGCGCAATCACCGCCGAGCAGATCGAGTCCTCGAAGCGTGCTCTTGAGCGCTCCGAAGCCATCGTGCATGCCAAGCTCAAGCGCGGCCTCGGTGGTCTGGCCACGATCGGCTCCACGGCGCCGTTCGTCGGTCTGTTCGGAACCGTCGCCGGTATCTTGAAGGCCTTCCAGGAAATCGCCACACAGAAGACGCCAGGTATCGGCGCCGTCGCGAGCGGTATTTCGGAAGCACTCGTCACCACGGCGTTCGGCCTGCTCGTTGCAATCCCTGCCGTTATGACCTTCAACTATTTCACCAACAAGGTTGAAGCCTTCGACGTCGAGATGGATAATTCTTCAAGCGAACTGATCGACTACTTCATCAAGCAGAGCAAGCGGTAAACAGCTTTGCCCCGGCCGTGGGGAAGACAGCGAGAATCAAGCATCGGGAGTGGCCTTAACGGCTCTGCTCCCGGTGCAGAATCTTCGCCATGCATTGGAAGGGAAGCCCGATCGACGGAGTAGAGAATGGCAATCGTAAAAAGAGAAGAAGGCAAAAAGGTTAACTCCAACATTAACGTCACGCCCATGGTGGACGTTATGCTGGTGCTGTTGATCATTTTCATGGTCATCACGCCCATGCTCACAAACAAAGTGAACGTGACGCTGGCCCAGACGGAAAACGCGGTCGCCATGGAAGATGCCAGCAAGGAAGACGCCATAACCATCGCCATCACACGCGACAGCAAGGTGTTTCTCGGACAGGATCAAGTCACGATTGCCGACCTGGGACCAAAGGTAAGCGATCTGCTTCAGAACAAGACCAACAAAATGGTGTTCTTCCGCTCCGACGCGCGCGCCCACTATGGCACCGTCATGGATGCAATCGATGCAGTACGAACGACTGGTGTGGACGAAATTGGTTTGTTGACCGACAACCGGCAGCCAAACACACCGCCACCACCAGCAAACGGCGGCGAATAGCCGCAGAGATTTATTCTTCTGGCCGAAGGTCCGGAGAAACGAGGAACTGACGTATGGCAATGGGAAGTGGTTCAGGACCGGGCGGACTAAACTCGGACATTAACGTAACGCCCCTTATTGATGTACTCCTGGTGCTGCTGATCATTTTTATGGTCATCGTGCCCATCACCCCTAAGGGACTGGACGCGCTGGTGCCCCAGCCGCCGAAGAATCCACAGACTCAGCAGCCCAACGATCGCACTATCGTAGTGCAGATCACCGGCGCGGCAAATGGGATACCAACCTTCAAGATCAATCAGGACGAGGTCGCCAAAAACCAGCTGCGCACCCGTCTCGATGAGATCTTTGCACCCCGGGCCGAGAAAGTGATGTTCGTTCAGGGTGATCCAAATCTCAACTTCTCCACCGTGGCTGAAGTCATCGACATTGGTCACGCCGTAGGCGTCGATCACATTGGATTGATCACTCCTAAGATTGCCGCGGGCCAATAGGGCCCGCTGTACCGAATTTCTGCCGGGCTGATCAGTGTTTATTCGGTGATTAGCTCCTGCGAGTCTGCGGATTTTTCCTGAAGTTGTTGCCTAATTGAGCAAACAAAGTACAATCACAGCGCGAGGGTTTTTATCTCCCCGCGACCTTGAAGCATCCCAAATACCAGGAGCTCCTGGTAGTCGAAGGAGACAAGATACAGAATGAATCGAAATGTACGTTTTCCGGTGATGGCCGCCGCAACCCTCTCGTTGCTTGTCCTTATGACCGGATGCCAGCGCCTCAGGGCCCGCGATCAGCTAAATAAGGGAGTACAGGCCTACAAGAGCGCGAAGTACGAGGAAGCCATCAATCACTTCCAACAGGCGGTGAACGATGACCCCAGCCTCCCCATGGCCCATCTGTACCTGGCGACGGCGTATGCGCAGCAGGTTGTCCCCGATCTGACTACCCCGGAAAATCTGAAGAACGCCCAGCTGGCGATGGAGGGCTTTCAGGCTGTTCTCGCAAAGGATCCGAAGGACATCAACAGCCTGAAGAACATGGCCAGTCTTTACTTCAACATCGGCAAATATGACCAGGCCAAGGAGTGGCAGATGAAGGTCCTGGCTGTCGATCCCCAGGATGCGGAGGCTGCATACACCATCGGCAGCATCAACTGGCGCCTGGCTTATCGCAATGCGGTTGAGGTACTGAGAGGCGTCGGCATGCAGGATGATGGGCAGGGCAATGTAAAGATGCCGAAACAGGCCTGTGCCCAGCTCGTAGCGAAGAATACTCAATTGGTAAACGAAGGCCTCGAATTCCTTCATAAAGCCATTGAAATTCGCCCCTCCTATGACGATGCCATGGCCTACCTCCAGCTTATGTACCGCCGCCAGGCAGATCTTGCATGCGGCAACGAACAAGCCCGCAAGGAAGCCATGGCGCAGGTGGATGAGTGGCGTGAGAAAGCCATGAATACCCGCAAGGCAAACGAACAAAAGAAAAATGAAAAGGCGAGTGGCGTGGTTATGTAGCGATCGCCGCCTT
>DATAQX010000419.1:0-7978 GCA_036264455.1 Silvibacterium sp.
GGGAGGACCGGCAACCGCACAGGCGGCGTGGGTGGATGCGATGATCGCGCATGCCGCGCAGAACAATATCCCACTGGATTTTGTTTCGACGCACGTCTACGGCAATGACACCTCGCAGAACGTTTTTGGAGATGACCGGCCCATCGCGCCACACCAGATGGTGTGTGCGGCGGTGGCGAAGGTTCATGACGAGATCAAGGCATCGGCGCGGCCAACGATTCCCCTGATCTGGAGCGAATTCAACGCGACGTATGCCAATGAGCCGGAGATTACGGACTCCATCTACATGGGACCGTGGATGGCCGACACCATCCGGCAATGCGACGGCAAGACCGAGATGATGTCGTACTGGACATTCTCCGATGTCTTCGAAGAACAAGGCGTCATCAAAACGCCTTTCTACGGAGGCTACGGCCTCATGGCTATGAGGGGGATCCCTAAGCCGGCCTTCAATGCCTTCACCCTGCTGCATGAGTTAGGCGACGAACGAATCGCCGAAACGGAAGACGACGTGCTGGTCACGCGCCGCAAAGATGGTTCACTGGCGATCGCGGTATGGAATCTGGTTGAGCCTGCGGCGACGGGTCCGGACAAGACCTTCACGCTGGACCTGAAGAACGCTTCGGGTAGGCGGGCGACTATCCGGCGCGTGGATGCCGCGCACGGCGACACGCTCGCCGCATGGAAGAAGATGGGCAGTCCGCGCTCGCTGAGCAAGGCGCAGATCACCGCTCTCAAAGAGGCTTCGCAAATCGGCGAGCCCGAAGTGCGCGCTCTAGAAGGGAATCAATTGACGCTCACCGTGCCGGCCAAGGGCCTGGCACTGGTTGAAATTCATTGAGCGCTTGCCGGACTGATTGAAGTGAAGGAAGAAGCGAATCGGCACTTCGATGTGATCGTCTTAGGGGCAGGCGCGGCCGGGCTGATGTGCGCCATTGAGGCAGGCCGGCGAGGGCGGCGCGTCGCCATTCTCGAGCGCGCCGAACGCCCGGGCAAAAAAATCCTTATCTCCGGCGGAGGGCGCTGTAACTTTACGAACCTGCACTGCCGGCCGGAAAACTTCCTCTCGGAGAATCCGCATTTTGCGAAGTCGGCACTGGCTCGCTATACGCCGGCGGATTTCCTGGCGCTGGTAGAAAAACACCGTATTCCATGGCATGAGAAGAAACTCGGGCAACTGTTCTGCGATCGTGCTTCGAGCGACATTCTTGAGATGTTGCTGACGGAGGCTGCACAGGCCGGGGTTGCTCTTTTTTGCGGCGCAGAGATCGTTGAAGTCCGAAGAGGCGACGGGTTTTATCTGCGTGCCGAGAGTGGTGAATTTCTTGCCCCGACACTCGTCGTCGCTACGGGCGGATTGTCGATTCCGAAGATGGGCGCAACCGGTTTCGGGTATGAGATTGCGCGCCAGTTCGACGTCAAGATCGTGGAACCACGCCCTGCGCTGGTTCCTTTTGTACTGGCCGCTGCCGATCAACAGCGGTTGTGCGATCTTTCGGGTATTTCGACTGGGGTGGTCGCCGCGATCGGCCGCCAGCGCTTCGCGGAAAACCTGCTGATTACGCATCGCGGCTTCAGCGGCCCGGCTATTCTGCAGATTTCCTCTTACTGGAAGGACGGCGAGGCGGTTCTGCTCGATATGGCGCCGGGCAAGAGGCTGGCCGCGATCCTTGATTCCTCCGCAGCCCGTCGCGAACTCAGCCCGCTGCGGACGCATCTTCGCACCATTCTTCCGCAGCGGCTGGCGGACCGCATGCTGGAACTCGAACCGCCGTCCGGCTGGAGCACTCATGCGCTCGAAGCCTGGGAAGAGCGCTTGCACCATTGGCGGATTACTCCGGAGACGACTGAGGGTTTTGCCAAAGCCGAGGTGACGGCGGGTGGAGTGGATACGGCGGAGCTCTCGGCAAGGACCATGGAAAGCCGCGTGCGGGGGCTCTTCTTTATTGGCGAGGTCGTGGATGTCACGGGGCATCTGGGCGGGTTCAATTTTCAATGGGCGTGGGCTTCGGGCGCTGCCGCGGGGCGCGCGGTCTGATGCGGACAGGCGCTAAATCCATTGCGGGCAGTAAAATAGACTTACACCATTTTGGAAGACTCAATGCCTACGCAATTTGAAAATGCTTTGACAGCAATGCTCGAAACCGCCGCCCGTGAAGCGGGTCTGGCCGTGCTAACGGCCGAGGCCGGCACCGACTTCAACCATCACCCCACGGCTCGATTCCGCCTGGGACTTACACCCGATGCAACTCCCGAGAAGACACTGCAACTGGAGTTGAGTGAGGCCTTCGACTTCCAAAAGCCGGAGCTGCTTCCGGAAATGACTTCGTACCTGCGTGAAGCGGCACGCCGGCTGAGGAATCCGCGGCCGGATGCCTACGTTACGCTGGCCGGTCTGCCGGTCAGCTTTGGCGACTTCGGCTGGCCCTTTCATCGCTCGAACTCGGGCGCGGATACCTATATCGTCCACGGAGTGGTGCATCTGCAAGATGGCGAAGCCTCGCCGCTGCACGCGAAAATCTCGGCCAGTATGACGGTGACCTTCGCCGAAATTGTGGCCGCGCCCGAGCAGCCATACGCCGAGAGCTTCATCTATAACGCCATTCGCAAGACACTCGACCAGGGCCAGCTGGAGATGCTCAAGAGCGGCAACCGCCAGCCGGTTCCGGTAACGACGCGCTACTATTCGCGCTGGCAGAAGAAGTTCTTCTTCACCGACACGACGGACGAGAGCCGGATGGACTTCCTCACCCTGAAGGTCTACTGGTTATCCGGGGTGCTGGGCGGGAATCAGCCGGTCTGGATCAGCGATCCGCGGGACGCACAGTATCTGAATACGACTCCGGAAGAATTGGCTCGCATGGCTGGCGACCTTTCCCGCCAGGGCCTGCTAAGCCTGACGGGAGACACGGCTACCCCTACACCCACATTGCTGGCTCGCGCGGAGCAGTATCATGCCGGGCTGGCCGATGCCCTGGCCGCTACCAAGCCGGAGTTCAACGAGGAGATGCGGCACGGGCATACGAATATGTAGGAACAGGGATTAGTCATTAGGGATTAGGAAGTGCACCTCATATCCAGTCACTGGCTATTACGGACTGGCTATTACCCCGAGAGCTAACGTCTAATCCCCAATGGCTAATGGCTTGTAGCTAATGACTGAATCCTGGTTCTGGCTCCGCAGCGACTGCAAAAATTCGAGTCTGCTGCGATGGCGGCTCCGCAGGCTGCGCAGGACTGCGCCGGGACGGAGGGTGCGGGCTCCTGGGCAGGGGCTGCCGCTGCGAGCTGGGAGGCGAAATACGTCGCCAGCGCCAGGTTAAACTGGCGGACGCGACCGGGCATAAAGAAACACTCCACCAAGCTGACGATGGTGGGAATGCCCGTCCAGAAAAACAGGATGTAAAGAATGCCCAGGCCAACCCGGCGCAGATAGAACTGGTGCGCGCCAAAGGTTCCCAAAAACAGGGCTAGCAGAACCCCGACTACTTCGTCTTTCTGCCAGGCAGACATCTGTGCCTGGAAGTATGCGCGCTGCTGATCGTTCCAGTCGGCCGTCATTACTGGAGTAGCGACGATCATTTGGATCTCCTTTCGCCCGTGTTTGCGGCTAGCACAATATCTCCCGATTGTTATAGTCCCGGATGAGGCGTCCGGGATACACCCGTCGGAGAATTGGCCCAGCGGCCTTCGATCCTACTGCCGAGACACGTTTCTGAAAAAGGATACGCAAATTATGGGGTAACTGTTCATCTTTCTGGCCAAGTGTTTTTCGCTCGCGTTATGGTGGTTCAGGCCGAAGTTGCATTCAGGCCAGAAGAACTGTTGACGACATGAACTCCGCCTCACTTACGCGATCCCGCCGGGGCCTACTCACCAACGAGCCGCTCATCCTGCTGGCGCTGGTGCTGGTCGGGCTCTACTTTGCCCGGGAGGTCCTTATCCCCCTGGCTATGGCGCTGACACTTAACTTTCTCCTCACGCCGGCAGTAATCCTCTTCGAGCGCTTGCGCCTCCGGCGAGTTTCCGCAGTGGTACTGGTGGTCTTCATGGCCTCGGCGGTAGTCGGGGGGGTGGGCTTTATCGTGACGCGGCAGTTGATCGGCATAGTGAACGATCTGCCGAATTACAGGGACAATATCCACGACAAGATTGCTGCGCTTCACGCTCCGGCCAGCGGTCCGCTCAGCCAGACGATGACAAGCATCGAGGAAATTGGAGAGACCTTCTCGAGCGAGGAGAATCCTGCCGGCGAGGCTCAGACCAGCTCAAACCTGGTTCATGGTGGTCGCACGCGGGAGCAGACGCGTCAAAAGACGGAGGCACGGCCCCAGCCGACGCCCGTGGTAGTTGTGACCCCAGCGGAATCGAGGCAGCAGTATCTGAAGGAATTGCTCAGGCCGGTGATGAAACCGCTGGCTACGCTGGGGATGGTGCTGATCTTCACCATTTATATGCTGCTCAAGCGGGAAGATCTGCGGAATCGTCTGCTGCTGCTGGCGGGAGTCGGGCGACTCAACCTGATGACGCAGGCATTGAATGATGCGGCGGAGCGCATCAGCCGGTACCTGGTGATGAATGTGCTCGTGAATGCGAGCTATGGGGTCATCTTCGCCATAGGACTCTACCTTTTGCACGTACCCAACGCCACGCTCTGGGGTGCATTGCTCGCCATTTTGCGCATGGTGCCATATGTCGGGACGATGATTGCCGGGGTAGCGACGATCGGCTTTACGCTGGCGGTCTTCAATACCTGGTGGACTCCACTGTGGGTGTTCCTGCTGTTCGCGGTGCTCGAAATTGCCGTCAGCAATTTCGTAGAGCCGCACCTGTACGGGAGCCATACCGGCATTTCAGCGCTGGCGCTGGTGACCATGGCTATTGTCTGGACATTGTTGTGGGGTTGGCCAGGCCTGATCGTTTCGACTCCGCTGACGGTCTGCCTCATCGTGTTCGGGCGTTACGTTCCGCAGATGTCCTTCCTTCACATTCTGCTGGGCGAGGAGGCGGAACTGGCTCCGCAGGCGCATTTCTATGAACGCCTGTTGGCCATGGACCAGACGGAAGCACATAATATCGCGGACCGTTTCCTTGAAGGGCGGGGTCTTGTCGATCTTTACGACGAGGTGGTTATGCCGGCGCTCATCATGACCGAGCAGGACAGGCACAAGGGTGTCCTGGATGAGGTGCGCAGTTCGTATCTCTTCCAAAGCGCGATGGAACTGGTTGCAGAGCTCGCCGATTACAGATCGCCGGCAGCTGAGCCAGCCTGCAGCCCGAACGAAGTACCCGCGCGAACCAATCCTGTCATCTGCGTTCCGGCCAGCGACCAGGCCGATGAGATTGTGGCGACCATGCTGGCCCAATTGCTGGAGCACTGCGGCCACAAGACAATGATGCTCCCCTCAGCGGCATTGTCTTCTGAGATTCTGTCCAGGCTGGCAGAAGAGCCTGGCACAATCCTCTGTATTTCGGCTGTGCCGCCTTTCGCCTTTGCCCACGCACGTTCGCTGGCGCTGCGCCTGCGACAGAGCGTATCTGAAAATCACATCATCGTGGGCCTATGGAATACTCCTGGCGACAAAGATATGCTTCGCGAGCGCTTTGGCCAGTCACGTCCTTATACAGTGGTGGCTACCCTGCATGAGGCACTCGCTCAGGTAAAAGAGTGCGACCAGCAAGCAGCAAGGGCTATCGGTCGGGCCTCGGCGCTGGAAGCAGCCAGGAATTGACAGATGCTTCTATGAAGAGGTCGAGCGACACGGTTCGAGGCAGATGCGGCTGGGAGAAGCAATAATATACTGATGAATTTTCTTTCCGGCGGCATTCTCGGGTTCTGCTTTGGCTTCTTCTTCGGAGCGGGCTGCGCACTGGCGCTGATGTACGCTATCTATTCCGGCGGCTACAGAAGAGCGGTCGCGGACTCACTCCGCGAGGAGAAATCAGATCTCTATCGGAGATGGCTTCCGCATGCAAAGAAGCAGATCGAGAAAGAACGCCTGAAGGCCGAAAGGGATGTTTCGTCGTCCGAGTAAGGTCAAGAATCCGGACTTTGCTACTATTAGTGAAAGGGTTTCGAAGAAATAATCGCCCTGATGACACGTTCAGGTGATACAACATCCGTAAGTTGCACTGCATCCCAACGGAAGTAGCATGGTCAGTGCCACATCCGCACGGCTACCTTGCTTTTGTTTACGAATCTTCGTTCAGAGGAAACGCAATTGCAGGTTCTATGCATGGCCACCGAAGAGTACGCAGATGTAATTTGTGAGATTTGCAGAGAGAAGTACAAACTGTACTTTGAGCGACCATCGCAGGAAGAGCGGGAACAAGCTGTGGCGATGGTCATTCAGGCTCTGGCGAATCATCATGTGACTGCGGATGGATCTTGGGTGCATCCGCAAAAACCTTTTAATGTGCCGGAGTGGTCAGGCCCTCCGGAATGGTCCGCTGCTGCGCTGCTGGGCGGGGCACCAATCGGGGCCTGAACAGCTGCGCACGCTCTAGATGTGCATGACTTCGGCTTCCTTGCGCTTGCTCATCTCTTCCATGCGGCGGATTTCGTCGTCCGTAAGCTTCTGCATTTCCTCGAGCGCACGCTTCTCCTCGTCCTCGGAAATCTTCTTGTCCTTGGCGGCTTTCTTGATGGCATCGTTGCCATCGCGGCGGATGTTGCGCACGGCGGTGCGGTGTTCTTCGAGCACTTTGTTCAGGTGCTTGACCACCTCGCGGCGACGCTCTTCGGTCATGGGCGGTACAGGCACACGGACGATCTTGCCGTCGTTTTGCGGATTGAAGCCCAGGTCGGAGGTGCGCAGAGCCTTCTCAATGTCCACGATGATGCTTGGGTCCCAGGGCTGGATGACGATCATGTTGGCATCCGGCGTGGTGAGCTGGCCGACCTGATTGAGCGGCGTGGGTGTGCCGTAGTAGTCGACCTTGACCTGGTCGAGCATCTGAATCGACGCACGGCCGGTGCGGGTGGAGGCGAGGTTCGACTGGAAATCCTGCACAGCTTTGTCCATGCGTGACTTGAGCTGCTGGAAGCTATCCTTGAGCGCGGGCATGCCCGCCATTACAGAGACTGCCATGGGTTTATTCTTCCTTCCGCTGCGGTCTTCAAGCTTTGTATTGTAATTGGGAGGGCCGTGTCTAGACCAACATCCGGACGCTGCCGGCTGCGTCTGCCTGGGCTGATTCCGCTTGTTCGTGTGCGTGGTAAGAGGAGCGGACGAGTGGGCCGGACTCGACGTGACGGAAGCCCATCTTCAGGGCTTCGTACTTCATGAACTCGAATTCATCTGGTGTGTAGTAGCGCGCCATGGGCAGGTGGTCGCGCGAGGGGCGCAGATATTGGCCGATGGTCAGCACGTTTGTGCCAATGTTGGCGAGATCGCGGTAGACGTCGAGGAGCTCATGCATCTCCTCGCCGAGACCGACCATGACTCCGGACTTGGTGACGAGGGTGGAGTCGAGTTGCTTGGAGAACTCCAGTAATCGCAGCGTCCGCTCGTAACGGGCTCCGGAGCGCACGGCACGATAGAGGCGCGGGACGGATTCGGTGTTGTGGTTGAGAATTTCGGGATGAGCGTCGACGACGATGCGGATGGCGTCTTCGTTGCCCTGAAAGTCGGGGATGAGGACCTCGACCTGACAGCCGGGGGCCTGCCGGCGAATCTCATCGATGACCATAGCGAAGGCACGGGCTCCGCCAAGGATGTCGTCGTCGCGATTGACGCTGGTGATGACCGCGAACTTGAGGCCGAGCGCGGCGACGGCCTCGGCCACACGGCGCGGTTCGTCAAAGTCGATGGCGTCGGGGCGGCCCTTGGGCACAGCGCAGAACCCGCAGCGGCGGGTGCAGAGGTTGCCGAGCATCATGAAGGTGGCGGTGCGGTGGTTCCAGCACTCTCCGATGTTGGGGCAATGGGCGGATTCGCAGACGGTGTGGAGATTCAGGTCGCGGGCCAGCTTCTTG
>DATAQX010000439.1:0-7563 GCA_036264455.1 Silvibacterium sp.
CTGTGTCGAAGGCATGCAGCCGAAGGGCTTCAGCGCCAGCACCATGTGGCAGAGGTGGTTGACGGTGTAGTAGACGTTCTTGCCCACTTCCATGTAGCCCTCTCCACCGCGGGCAAGCTGGTGATAGAAGGGATGCGCCAGCCGGGAGAGCTCCTTCTGCGGAACAAGATGATGCGCCGTATCTCCCATGTGCTTGATGGTGCGGTGATAAAAATAGTTCCACATCGCGCTGCCGGCGCTCAGGCCGCCGGTCTTCTTGAAGAGCTTCAGTTCATTTGCAAGGCGCTTCTTGACCTCATACCATTTGGGGTCGCGGTAAGGAGCCTCAGCATCGGCGCGAGCTTTCGCGCCTTCTTTGGCCACATACATCATGTACGCGATCCAGGTTGCGATCGGCTCGACAAGCACTTGGGCGCCTTCTCGCTCGAGGAATGCGAACATGTTGAAATTGCCATCACCCTCGGTGGTCTGCGCCCAGAACTCACCTGTGATCTTGATAACCGGCTTGATGCGCAGACGATCTACTTCGATGGCGTCGATGCTGTCACGGCAGGCATGAAGGGCATCCAGATATTCCTTGCCATAAAGATTGTGCGCAACCTTGCCCAGCGTGCAACCAATCCCTTCGATTTTCTTGTGCTTCTCAAGATAGGGCTTCGCCCAGGAAGGCGCGGCATCCATAATGTGCCAGCGCTTGCGGTCACGCAATGTGTCGGTCAGCGTCTTGGCCGCCTCGCGGATCACCTTGTCGGTCTCGCCCTTCTTCACTTCAAAAGGACGAACCTGATAGACCAGTTCGTTCAGCACATCGCCAAGGTTGAGCGCATTGAGCATACCCATTCCAAAGTCGACCGAAAATTTCAGGCCGGGTTCGCCGCTGGCCGCCTTGATGCCATCGGTCTGCTGAAAGAGCAACACGCGAAAGCCGTCGAAGCCTGCATTCTGTAGCGCGAAACGATATTCCGCCTCATACATGCCGAAACGGCACGGCCCGCAGGAGCCCGCCGTGAAGAAGACGTAATTGTCGATAATCTGCTGCTTCGTCATCCCCTGCTGCTCAAGGCTCTGCAGGTGGCGGACCAGATTGCCGACAGTGAAGTAGGTCGGGTTGCACTGGCCGTTGTTCCCGAACTCTTTGCCGGCCTGAAAGTCGGCGACTACGGGAGTCGGGATATTTTCGCAACGATAGCCGCTGCCGTGAAAGACAGCCTTGATCATCTCCTCATGCTTCCAGGTGAGGCCGCCGAAAAGGATGGTGACGTAGTCCCGCTCTGAAGCTGTGAACGTGCGTTCCACGGGCTTCTTGAATTCGCGCATCCGCGCCAGTCCAGCCTCTGCTCGCAGCCGCGCGCGTTCCGCGTCAATGCGGGCCTGGATCTCAACTTCAAAATCGGTCTGAACGATTTCCGCTGTTGGCATATGCTTCTCCTGTGGGGTCAAAGGTTAGTGTTGGCGTAACGCAGAAATCCTCGCGATCGCTTCGGCTGCTGGCTACATCTGGCCTTTCATTCCCTGGAATCCGTGGGCAAGTTGTTTGAAGAAGTATTTAATGACCCGCTGGTCGTTGTAACACCAGCCGAGAATGTGGTTCAGTGTCGAAAAACAATGGGTCTGGCAGGTTTCCTTCTGGTGGTCGAGTTGTTTGGTGTCGAACTTGTGATCTCCAACCACGCCCCAGTCGTAGCTTGCGGTGTACATCGGGAAGCAGGGTGCCAGCGTTCCATCGACGCGGATGATCATCGAGTTCTGTCCGGCACGGCAGTTCCACGGGAAGTGCTTGCCTTTCATGAAGCCGACCATCTGCCAGAGCCGGGCGTTGGAGTTCACCATCTTATATCCGGAGTCCTGCTTTTCGGTCAGCCATTGAATGGTCTCCTCGACGGCCGGCCAGTCATCCTTCGTTATGTAGGTGACGTTATTGTCCGCGTGCTTGAAATGCTCGTCCTGCTCGAGTAGCGGAGACTCATTGATGTGATAGTCGGTCGCGATGCCGCAGTCATGTGCAATCTCCGTGAGTTCACGGACATCGTCCAGGTTATTGCGGCAGATATTGATATTCAGGAAGACCGAGTAGCCGTAGCCGTACTGCTTGCGGACCAGGTAATCGAACTGCTTGCGGATCGGCGCCAGGGCCTTCGGCAGGCCGGGCTTCAGATCGACAGCATCCACAGCGATATTGAAGGTCGAGAGCCCCGCGTCCGCGAGTTTGTCGATCACGTCGGTGCGCAGCAGCCGGGCGTTCGTAGGCAGGTAAATCCAGAAGTTCTTCTTTGCCGCGTAGTAGGTGATTCTATGAATGAAGTCAGGACGAAGCAGCGGCTCGCCACCCATGTAAGCGAGGACCCGGCAGCCGGTTCCATGGAGCCAGTCGACGGATCGCTTCGCCGTGTCTTCGCTCATGCCCTTGACCTTGTTGTCAAAAGCCCAGCAGTAGTGGCAATCCAGATTGCACTTGAACTCGGTGAAGAGATACGCAATCAGAGGGTGGAAGTCGCCTGCAGTCACACGTGAGCGAATGTAGGGGAAAAGCCACCCCTGCATCGCGTGGTAAATCTGGCCGGGTTTCCATTTCCGCTTTTCGGGTGGAATCCACTCGATGCTCTCGTCAACAGACCCTAATAAATCGGGGTGCTGTGGAAATACCGGCTCAGGAAATGTTTTCGGCCTCCCCACAGGGTACAGTCCCATCGGCGGAGCTTGGGGTTGCGTGAGAAGGTTATGCAACGGTACATCAAGCCGAAAACTCGAAGTTTGCTCCGTGTGCTGCTCTACGGGCATCCGGACCCTCCTAGGTCAAAACTTCGTTCCAAACGACTAATGTGACGGCGCAATAACTAATTGGACATTCTGTGCCACTGCACATGGTTCGCCAGACCTTAAGACTGACTATCCTGCAGTAAGTAGTTGATAAAAAACGGGGTGATTCAGGGTCTCAGGAGATATGGCTCGAAGGGGTTATGCTTAGAATGCCAACTGATTAGCCAGATGCCAGATTATTGGCACGCTGTGGGCCCAGACATATCAAGAGATCCGCGTTACAGGGCTATCTTCGTTGCTACCTTATGAACCCTTTGATCATCTATCAGGCAAATAGGAACCTATCAGGCAAATAAGACCCACTTTTGAATCAGATTTACTTGATCTTTGATGGAGAGACAACGCAATAAGCGGATATCAGGTTCCGTTCGTGATCGCTCACCTGCGGAGAGCGATCACGGCTTTCTACGTTTTACGCGCCAATTGAATCAATACCGCAACATAGAAGACCTGCTGCAGGCTCTTCCGTCAGCTCTGCACGGTCTCATGTCCGCTAACACCGTCACCGTCGTCCACGTGGATGGTTCAGATCCTGTATCGAGCTTTGCTGTTAACGGCAATGGTCTGAAGTCTCATGTACCTCCCGATCTCCTCCAGCAGACCCCGTCAGCATATTCATGGGTATACGAGAACCAGAAGCCGCTAGTGATTCCCTCCGTTGCTGAGGAAACGAAGTTCCGGGAGAGCATGGAGTGGTTCCGTTCGAACGGTGACAAGTCGCTTTGCATTCTGCCCTTGGGAACAGCGCTTCATCCGCTCGGAGTCCTATGTGTTGGACGTTCGTCCGAAAATGCTTTTTCTAAAGAGGATGTGTCCTTACTGGTCCTTGCTGCCGACTATGTGGCCCTGGCGCTGGACGATCGGCTGAACTTCGCAGCCTCTGAGGAAGTGCGTTTGCAGCTTGAAGATGAACGGACGAAGCTTAAGCTCATTCTCGACTTGAATAACAGCGCTGCCTCTAATCAGGAGCCGAAGGAGCTCATCCAGTCAATCTCCCCGGGCATTCGCAGCGTAATGCAGCTCGATGCTGTCGCTCTCATGCTGCCAGCCACCGACAACGGAAGCCTGGAGATTTATGCGCTGGACTCACCCAGCACCGAAGCAATCCATTCGAGAGCTGTTGATTTTCCTGAAGAGCCCGCTGAACAAGTCTTTCGTACCGGAAAACCGTGGGTCGGCGACACAAGCGGCAAAATGCCGCAATCTCCCGATCGAAAAAAATCGTCACAGGAACGATTTCAGGCCATATGCTTTCTACCCTTGCTCCGGTGTAACCGTGCGCTCGGCGTTCTGTCTGTTGCCAGGCTCCGAAAAGAATCCTTCACAGAACAGGATGTGGACTTCCTCCTTCAGATCGCCGGACAAATAGCGATCGCGATTGATAACGCGGTCGCCTATCGTAAGATCTCCGAACTTTCAGATAAGCTCGCGCAGGAAAAGCTTTATTTCGAGGACGAGATACGGAATGAGCTGAATTTTGAGGAGATCGTGGGTAATAGCGCCGTTCTCCTTCGCGTCCTGCGTCAGGTTCAGGCTGTTGCTCCGACGGATTCCACCGTTCTCATTTACGGCGAAACAGGCAGCGGTAAAGAGCTGATCGCGCGCGCCGTGCACAAACTGAGCCGGCGCAATTCTCATCCGTTCGTCAAGCTCAACTGCGCGGCAATCCCAACAGGACTGCTCGAAAGCGAGCTCTTCGGTCATGAGAAAGGAGCTTTCACAGGGGCGATTACACAACGCATAGGGCGCTTTGAACTGGCTTCGGAAGGGACCATATTTCTTGACGAGGTTGGAGAAATACCGCTCGAGTTACAGCCAAAACTGTTGCGCGTGCTGCAGGAACGAGAGTTCGAACGTCTGGGCAATTCTCGTACCCTGCGCTCAGACGCGCGTCTCATCGCGGCAACCAATCGCGATCTGCACGCAATGGTCGATTCTCAGAAGTTCCGTCCTGATTTGTTCTACCGGTTGAATGTTTTTCCCGTCCATGTGCCCCCGCTGCGTCAACGCGCAGAAGATATCCCATTCCTTGTCCGGCACTTCGCCCAGCATTTTGCCCGCCTGATGAAGAGGCAGATCGATACAATTTCCACTGAGACGATGAATGCCCTTATTCGGTATCCGTGGCCTGGAAACATTCGCGAGCTTCAGAATGTGATTGAGCGTGCTGTCATTCTGTCGTCGGGGAAAGAGCTCAAGGTGCCGATTTCGGATCTGAAGCCTCGGCTCTCAGAAAACGAAAACGGCAACGGCGTCATGACTCTGGAGGAAATGGAGAGACGGCATATTCTCTATGTTCTGGAGCAGTCAAACTGGATTTTCTCCGGCCCAAACGGCGCAGCCGCCAGGTTAGGAATGAAGCGACCTACGCTGCAATTCCGCATGCAGAAGCTTGGAATCTCACGTCCTCTTCGTCACTAAAAGTGCCAACATATTGACGGGAGTGCCAGTTGGTAAGCAGGTTATTCGTAAGAACCCGCCGTCACACCTTCGAACGAACTCGATATAACTCCTTTTAATTCGTAATCCGGGAACAGATCAATGAAACTGACCTGCTGGCAACTGGATTGCCTGTGGGCTATACGTGCGTCTGGCATAATCTTGAGCCTTTTATAGAGTTTCCTGATGTTTAACGAGCTCAGAGTTTTGGAAAGGGTGGAGAGAATTCCTGCGAATTGCTGAAGATGCCATGTTGAGGATTACGGTAGAAGAGAGCCCAGTGGAAGAGAAGTGGATTCTCCAGGGCCAGTTAACTGGAGACTTTGCCTCCGAACTCAGAGCAAACTGGAGGGTATCGCTCGATCGATCTTCGGACAGGTCCCGTGTTGTCGATCTTAGCGACGTTACTGCGATCGACAGGAGCGGCGAGGAGATTCTTCTCGAGATGATTCATCAGCGAGCAAGATTCGTTGCAACCGGCATCTACACGCGACATTTATTGGCGGAGTTACAAGCACGCATAAAGACGGAATGCAGGGCCGACTAGGCTGATGCTTACTATCCAAAAGATTGTTACGAGATTCAGCCTCTGGCCAAAGGAAGGAAGAGGAGATTTTTAGCCCCCTTGCTATCGCATTTCGGATGTCCTGAAACTAGTGTATGGCGGAGAGGGGGGGGCTCTGGTCCTCATCGTTGTAAATATATGAAAATATTGATTATTAATTTGATACAATGGCGTTTGTAAGAGCGTTGTAAGATATTACGCCGGAGCCCCATGGCCAACCGTACCGTTACCCTGGTCCGTAACTGCAAAACTGAAAAAGGCTGGCGGCGTTATCCGGCCGCTTTTGGCAAGAACGGCCGCGTCCGGCCGGGCTGGGTTATGGTCGGCGACAAGCCAGTCTATTTCGAACAAGGCCGTTATGAGTTGCGCTTCTTTGAGGGTAGTCGCCTGGTTTATGGTCCGGCGGGTGAATCGCCGGCGCATGCGATGGCTGCGCGTGACCTCCTGGAACGCAAGCTCGCAGCCAAAATCTCCGCTGCGCAAGCCGGCATACTGCTTCCGAAAGAGGAAATCGGTCGGGTGAGCCTTGCGCGGAAAGCGCAGGAGTTCATCCGCGACGCCGAACAACGCGGGGCGATGGCCGCGGCGCGAATGAACCGACTCGTCACCAGCGAGTTCCTGCGGGCTGTCAAGAAGTCCTATGTTGACGAGGTTCGCCGGAGCGACATCTTCGACTTCCATGAGACGATTCGGAAGCGCGGCGCTGCGGATCGGACCATAGCCAACAAACACATGCGCGTGGCGAGCTTTCTTTGTTTCGCAGGAGTTGATCGCAAGATCATTCCTCCCATCCCGCGCTACGACGAGACTCTGCCCACGGTTTATAGCAGCGAACAGATCGCCGCGATTTTCGCCGCAGCGGAACCCTACATGCATCTGGCTGTCGGCCTGGCCCTCAAATGCGGTCTGCGCGAACAGGAAATCGTCTATCTCGAATGGCCCGACATTCACCGCCACCACAAGGTGCTACGCGTTTCGAGTAAGCCGAAGTACGGCTTTCGCGTAAAGGATTCTGAGGAGCGCGATGTGCCGGTGCCCGACGAACTTCTTGCGGAGCTTGACCGGTGGCGGACGAAACACCCTCAAGCCGCGCCGTTGCTGGCGACCAAGGGCTGCCAGCCTAACCGCAAGCTGCTGCGAGCCCTCAAGCGGTTGGCGAAACGTGCCAGTCTAAACTGCCAGCAGTGCGACGGCTGTAAAGGTCGCTTAGGCGAATGTCAGGAATGGACTCTGCACAAGTTCCGCCGCAGCTACTGCACGACTCTGCTGCGCTCGGGGCTGGACCTGAGGACTGTCCAAGCCTACATGGGGCATGCCGATTTGGCTTCCACCATGCGCTACTTGAGGCCGGCATCAAGCGCCGAAACCCAAGCCAAGATCAACAGCATCTGCTGGTAGTCAGGCGGCGATGAAGCGGTTCCGCAGCCACTCGGCAGTAGCCGCCGGATCGAAACGCACCATATCGCCGATGCGCAGGTGCGGCATCCGGCCGCTCTTTGCGAGTGCATAGATATGCTTTGGTGTGCAACCCAACAGTTCCGCAAGTTCGGGGGCGGACCATGCACCCGCTCTTTTTTCAATTAAAGCGATGATGTTGGGCGAAGCCGAAATAATATCAACTCTGCCTAGAGTTGCAGGACGGTTCCTTGCAGTGGAAACCGACTGCTTCGCCTTCGGACGACGTGGAGCGACAGAGTCGCGATCCAAGCGCCGCCTCTCACGAGGTCGCATAGGTTCAGGGG
>DATAQX010000496.1:0-4815 GCA_036264455.1 Silvibacterium sp.
GAAGGACCGGTACCCGCAGAGCAGGTTTTTGGAGGTTGTGTCTGTTGAAGGACGTGCGGAAGGTTGTATTCATTCTGGCGGCGGTGGTTTTGCTGCTGCCATGCTTTCAAAATCAGGCGCATGCGCAATATAAGCAGCCGACAGTGGCGCCGAACGACACCCTGTCGGGTGTGCGATATGACTACCGCTGGGAATTGTACGGCGGAGTTGCCTACGCCCACTTTAACGCCGGCCCACAGCTGGTTCAGGGAGCAAATCTGGGCGGCTTCGATATTCAGGCAGCGCGTTTCTTTACGCCTCGCCTGGCGATAGCGGGAAATGTTCGCGGATACTACGGAACGAGCGGGACGCAGCCGAATCCTTACGGCATTCGCGGGCCTTTTGTGAGCCAGCACATGTTCATGGCCGGTCCGGAGTACCGCGGCCCAAGCAATCAGCACATCACGACGACATTACATGCCTACTTCGGGGGGGCATATGGCAGTTTTGAGTCGGCTCTTCAGGACCAGCACGGGAACCAGGTTCCTCCGTTGGCGGTGGGTTTTTTTAATAACCAGCTGGCCTTTGGCAGCGCGCTTGGCGGATCGATCGACCTGAACCGCTCGCCACGGCTGGCTTTCCGGATTTCTCCCGACGCGACGTTGACGAATTACAGCAGCTCGGGCGTCAGCTCCGGCATCAAGGCGCAGTTTGCGATCTCGGTGGGGCTGGTATACCGGTTGGGTCGAGGGCTGAAACGGTAAGAGCTGATGGGATAATTAGCAATTGCAACTGTTCGACGCGAAGCGTGCCGGGGATTCTGGCGCGCTTTTTCTTTTTGCGCAAAGAACAAACCGTTGCCGTCAGCCGTTTTTCCACTCTCGCAAGACAATCTGATCTATACTTTGGCGGCGGAAAATCAGCGTGCTCAGACGATGCCGCTATCACACTCCGGGCGCGCTTTCTCCTACCAAATTTCGCTTGTTTGAAGGATGTCCCATGCTCGAAAAATGGAACCCCGAAAAGTGGAAGACCGATGGAACCTTTCACCTTGGTATCAACATGGCGGGCGCTGTCTCTGCCGGAGCCTATACTGCCGGCGTTCTCGACTTTCTTGCCGAAGCTCTCGAGCAATGGTATGCCGCAAAATCTGTGTCGAATCCTGTCGTGCCAATGCACGATATCTCGATCGATGTTTTCTCCGGAGCTTCGGCGGGTGGTATGTGCGCGGCCATCGCTTCAGTGATGTTGCAGAGCGAGTTTGAACATATCCGGAACCCGGATGATCCGGCGGTTACGGGCACGAGTAATCGGTTCTACGAGAGCTGGGTGAACAAGATCGATATCGAACCGCTGCTGCAGGAGCGTGACCTGGCAGATGGCAAACCGGTGATCTCCCTCCTGGATTCAACCATCATCGACGAGATTGCCGACTATGCGCTGTCGCCGGGTCCGGCGACACCACGTCCGTATATTTCGAATTCGCTGACGCTGTTCCTTACGCTGACCAATGTGCGCGGCACACCCTATTCGCTGAACGGAGACGCGGAAGGCTCGGCCGAAGAGGACACTGCTTACTACGGCGATAAGCTGCAATTCGAGATTGTACAGGGAGTGAATACATCTCCCCTGGCGCCCTTTGCCAAGCCACTGCCGGCTGGGGTGAATGCGGACGCGTGGCCGCTGCTGCAGGATGCGGCCAAGGCCACGGGGGCGTTTCCGCTTTTCCTCGCTCCGCGTAAGATCGATCGTCCGAGTGAGGATTATTTCTACTCCCCCTGGGAGCCGATTTCAGAGGTCAATCCCCAACAGGTTCCGCCACACTGGCCTCTGGAAGAGACGGATACGTTCTCGACGCTCAATGTCGATGGCGGTGTCACAGACAATGACCCGTTCCAGCTGGCGCATGATTATCTTGCGATCCACAATCCACTTGCGACAGTCGATCCGCAAACAGGAGGGCTGTGCAATCCGCAGGATTCGGACAAAGCCAATTGCGCTGTACTGACGGTGGCGCCATTTCCAGCGGACGAGTTCTACCATCCTGATTATGACTTTGACAAAAACAGCAGCATCTTCGGCATGCTGCCAAACCTTTTCACTGCCCTGATTTCGCAGTCGCGGTTCCTGGGAGAATCGCTTGCAGCGGTGATGAGCGGCAATTCCTCCAGCCGCTTTGTTCTTGCGCCGTCGGATGCGGGGTTGCCCAACAAGAAAGCCCTGCAATGCGGCCTGTTGGGCGCGTTCGGAGGATTTTTCGAGCGGGGCTTCCGCGCGCACGATTATCAACTAGGCCGCCGCAACTGCCAGAAGTTTTTGAGCGACCATTTCCGCCTTTCCATCGACAATCCGATTATCGAAAAGGGATTGAGCCAGATGGATACAGCGACGCGTGCGGCAGTCCTCGCTAACTTCGCCAGCTCCGATCCCGACCAGGAAAATACTTTGCCCATTATTCCGCTTTGCGGCACTGCCCTGCCTGAAGTCGTGGAACCGGTACGCGCGACGATTACTTCGGCGCGGCTCAATGACGTGCAGAACTGGATTGTGGATCGTCTACATGCGGTGACCAAGCCATTGCTGGAGAGCGTGATCGGTTCAGGACCGGAAAACTGGGCGGCAAGGTCGGCGGTGGACACGCTCATCTCTACCTGGGGCAAAGCGAAACTCAAAGATGTTCTGCAGAAAGAGCTGAAAGACGTGATCGCAGGCTGAGCCTGACGATTCCCACAGCAGCGCGCTGCCGTGCTAACGTAAAAAGTTCAGACTTTCCTCTGAAAGGATCCCGCCGTGGCTACCTCTGCTCCCATTGCGCTTCGTAAAACGGCACTAAATGTGATGCATCGCCGTATGGGCGCCAAGATGGTCGACTTTGGCGGGTGGGATATGCCGGTCGAGTATTCGGGGCTGATTGCCGAACACATGGCGGTGCGCACAGGCGTAGGCCTTTTTGACGTAAGCCATATGGGCGATATCCAGTTGCGCGGACCGGAGTCGCTGGCGGCGGTGCAGCACATCTCAATGAACGATGCCTCGAAGCTGCAAGTGGGGCAAGCGCACTACTCGGCGATGCTGTATCCCCAGGGAACGTTTGTAGATGACATCATCGTTCACAAGCTGAGCGATAACGATTACCTCATCGTGATCAACGCCGGGACGCGGGAGAAAGACTTCAACTGGGTGAAAACCAATGTCCAGCGCTTCAAATGTCATGCCAGCGATTACAGCGACTACTACACGCAGCTGGCGATCCAGGGACCGAGAGCAGCCGAGACTCTGGCCAAGCTGACCAATGTGGATCTGAGCTCGATCAAGGGCTACTGGTTCAAGTGGGGTACGGTTTGCGGGCTGGCGAATACGCTGGTCGCGCGCACTGGATATACAGGCGAGGATGGGTTTGAGATCTACGTGCCGTCGGACGTAGCAACCAGCGAGCGCGTGTGGAACGAAGTGCTGGAGGCGGGCCAAGAGTTCGGCATCCTCGCTTGCGGACTGGGCGCGCGCAACACGCTGCGGCTGGAATCGGCAATGTCCCTCTATGGGCATGAGATTTCCGACGAAATCAATGTCTTCGAGGCGCATCTCGATCGTTTTCTAAAGCTCGAGAAGGGGCCGTTTATCGGCTCGGAAGCTCTCAAGACAATTGTGGCCGAGGGTGGTCCCAGGAAAAAGCTGGTTGGCCTGGAGATGGTGGAGCGGGGAATCGCACGCGATGGTTATCCCGTGCTCGATGCGGCGGGGAAGAAAATTGGTGTTGTAACGAGCGGCTCGCCGGCTCCGTTCCTGAAGAAGAATATTGCGCTCGCTTATGTGCCGAGCGAGCTCGCTGTGCCGGACGGCGAGGTTGCGGTTGCGGTACGCGGGAATCCGGTGAAGGCGCGTATTGTTCCTACGCCGTTTTATCGCAGGCCAAAGAAAACTGCGTAACAAGTTTGGATAGAGGAGAGAACGAACGAATGGCTTATCCGCAAAACTACAAGTACACGCGCGAACACGAGTGGATTGAAGTCACGGGGAACGTGGGAACCGTAGGCATTACCGATTACGCTCAGAACTCGCTCGGCGATATTGTTTTTGTCGATGCGCCGAAGGTAGGCGCCAAGGTCGAGAAGGGTGCGGTATTCGGCAGCGTGGAGTCAGTGAAGGCGGTTTCCGATCTCTACTCACCTGTAACCGGCACGGTTACAGAAGTGAATGAAGAGCTGGCTTCGTCGCCGGAGAAGATCAATACGGATGCCCATTCTTCATGGATCATCAAGGTGGAATTGAGTGATCCGGCTGAGGTCGGATCTCTACTGGCGGCCGCGGATTACGAGAAGTTCATCGCAGAAGAGACCGGCAAGTAATCAGTTTTAACAAAAGGAAAAGCATGCGCTATCTGCCAAAATCCGATGCCGAGCGTGCGGCGATGCTGCAGGAGATCGGCGCCTCATCGATTGACGATCTCTTTACCGCGATTCCGGAAGAGTACCGGCTGACGCGCGACCTCAAAGTGCCGCGGCAGATGGGGGAGTCGGAGATCATCGACTACTTCAAGGCGGCAGCGGCCAAAAATGCAAATGGCTACGCGAGCTTTTTAGGAGCGGGGGCATACCGGCACTATCGTCCTGTAGTCATCGATTCGCTGGTGCAGCGGGGCGAGTTTCTCACCTCGTATACGCCGTACCAGGCGGAGATCACGCAGGGCACGCTGCAGGCAATCTTCGAGTTTCAGACGATGATCTGCGAGCTGACAGGCATGGATATCGCAAATGCTTCCATGTACGACGGTTCGACGGGCGCGGCTGAGGCGGTGATGATGGCGGTTCGCGTCACGGGACGCGACAACGTGCTGGT
>DATAQX010000583.1:0-2069 GCA_036264455.1 Silvibacterium sp.
GATGAGGTAAACGCAAGATAGCGTCCGTCGGGACTCCACTCCGGCGAGCTCGCCGACTCCGTGCCGTAGGTCAACTGCAGATTGTTCGAGCCATCCCAATCCACCATCCACAGGTCGCTGACGCTCTTATCGTCTTCCGTATCCACACGCGAGACGGTGTAGACAATCTGCTTGCCGTCCGGCGACACCTGCGGATCGCCGACGTGCGCCAGTTGGTTGAGATCATCGATCTTCAGACCAGGCTTCGGAGCTTGTCCGTAAACAGGAAAGGCCAAAAGAGAGAGAAATACAGTGCAAACAAGGCCGCAGCGCATGCCCCGGAGTGTAGCAGGCGTGGTCTCGGCCGTTCGAAGTCCTATTTCAGAAGAGCCTTATTTTATCGGGTGATGCCGCATATCGGAGCCGGTGCGCCCCAGCCTGCGCAGCTCATCGCTCAGCACAATCGCCTCCGCCAGCTCACGCATGGAGCGCCGCTTCTGCCGGCTCTGTTTGCGCAGTGCGGCATACGCGCTCTCTTCGTCAATCTTGAGATCGCGCTGCAGGATGCCTTTTGCGCGATCGACCACCTTGCGTGTCTCCAGCCGGTCGCTCAGCTCTTCGCGCTCCATCTCCAGACGCGCCATCTCAATCTCGGCACCCACAAGAAATCCGATGGTCGAGAGCAGTTGTATCTCCCGCTGCGTGTGCTCGTGCGGCTTCTTGTGCTGCACGTTGATCACGCCCACCAGCTTGCCCCGGCTCAGCAGCGGAACCGAGAGGAATGCCTCGAAGCGGTCTTCCGGCAGATCCTTGAATGCCTTGAACCGCGTATCGCCCGCGGCATTTTTCGCAATCGCTACCGGCTCGCGATTCTCCGCCACCCAGCCGGTAATGCCCTGTCCCAGTTGCAAATCGAGATTGTCGAGCAGCTCGGCATGAGGGATTTTCGATGCCCGCAGCACCAGCTTATCGCCCTGGTGCACATAGATCAGGCATGCGTCGCAACGCACAATGGATGTTGCAAATTCCACCACACGATTCAGTACATCGTGCAGCGGATCGGCCGCCGCAATCCGGCTTCCAAGTTCGTGAAGGAATTCAAGATGCGGGTCCTCGGCGTGCTGCCAGCTGGATGCGTCGTGGGGTAAGTTCATGGGTGCGCTCAGGGGTGCGTTCATCGTCTCTGCGTCTCCTCTCAGAGGCCTCGCTGTGCACTCGCGGTGCGCGCGGCATGACTGTGTGAAGTGGAAGACGGGAAGAAAGTGTCTACGCGGGGAGGCAGCCTTCTTTTCCGGTTGCGTTCTGGATAACCTTACCCGTACAGTAAGGAATCCCAACCGTTTCAGCAAGCAATAAGCAGAAACAAGGGCCTCGCTCCCAGTAGCAGCAGGCCTTGGGCAGTAGTCCCTTCCACGTCGAAGTCCTCAAGCGAAATTTTCTTCCAGGCGAAGAACGGTCAACTCATTCGGCCTATGCCCCAACGTCGGGCAGGTCATTGTCGTGATTCGTATCCCTTTGGAGGTTAGTTATGCTGTGGCGTCGTGGTACGTTTCTTGTTCCTATGGGACAGGCAGCGCTGGTCGCTGTCGTCCTCTCCGGCACTCTCGCAGGCGCGCAGACCTTCCGCGGCGCCATCAACGGCACCATCACCGATCCCGCAGGTGCGGCCGTTCCCGGTGCGCAGGTCCAGATCGCTGACGATGCGACCGGCGTCATGCGCCAGACAGTTGCCGCCGGCGGTGGAGACTTCAACTTCCCCGATCTTCCGCTGGGCTCCTACACCATCACCGTCACCACGCAGGGCTTCGATACCGTGAAGGTCACGAAGGTAGGCGTCTCGGCAGGCGCCATCCACACCGTCCCGGTAAAACTCACCGTCGCGCAGCAGGCCACCACCATTGAAGTCAGCGGCTCCGCCCTGGCGCTCGATACCACCACGCCGGTGCAGACCACCACCATCCCTAGCAAGACGGTGCAGGACATCCCGCTCAATGGCCGCGACTTCACCCAGATGATCGGACTCGCCCCCGGCTTCGCGGGCTATTCGCTGCAAGCGAACGGATCGGTGAACGGTACTCGGTCCAACCAGG
>DATAQX010000480.1:0-5073 GCA_036264455.1 Silvibacterium sp.
CATGCCCAGGCACAGCCACGCGCCTTTGCGGTCCTGCAGCCGGAACATGTTCTGGCCCATGCCCGTCCAGCGGCCGCTCTCCTCCCACAGTTCGCGTGGATGAATTGTAGGCAGCAGAAACTCCTGCCCGATCCTGTCCATTTCCTCGCGCACGATGGCGACAATCTTGTTGATCGACCGCTGTCCGAGAAACAGGTACGAGTAAATCCCCGCGCCAAGCTGGCGAATATATCCGCTGCGAACGAGGAACTTGTGACTGGCGACTTCGGCATCCGCCGGAGCCTCACGAAGAGTAGGAATAAATAGCCGGGACCAGCGATGCATTGCGTGTGTAATGTACTTTCCTGCCGCGGATTGCCGCGCGCGTGATATGGATTGAGGCAAAGTACCATTCTAAACGGACGCAAGACAAAGGACAGCCGGTCATGTGATGTACTCACAGGTGTGAACAGCGAATATGCGCGGCTAGAGGACGCGAACCGCGTTAGTTTGCCCGGTTGAGAATGTATTGAATGAGGTCGCCCCGCGTCATCTTACTCAGCTCAGCCCGAGTCCCCTCAGTGTGTACATCCTTGTCGTCGAATGTGGAGACCGTATTCCTCTCCGGCGAACTGACGATGACTGCAGAGGCTGGCGCCTGCAAAACTTTGCGACCGTCCTCATCTTTCAAAAACACGATGTACTGGCCGCCCTTTCGGATGTTGTCCGTCTCCACCGTCGCGATGTGTGCGGTGGTGCCATTGGGAAACTCGATCGTTCCACCGTGAGCATAGAACGCCACCTGGTTCGAAACCGGTCCCTTCATCGTGCGGGACACAATCATCACATATCGGGTGGCGATGTCATCGCCATTATCGGTAAGCTGGCCTTCGCTTCCGGTGATCGTCCCTTCAACGATTTGTGTGCTGCCCGAAATGAGCGAGCCCAATGTGCCCGTCCCCCATACACACACATCGTCGACCGAGTCATAGTGCCCGACGATCTTTGCAACAGCGGCAAGTCCATTTGGCTCCCGTAACAATTTCATCCGTTCAGCCGGAGGTAAATACTTTTGTTTTGGCTCTGAGGCAGTCTGGGCGTGCACGATAACATTTGCGCTTAAACCAAGCATCAGGCCAAGTATTAGTCGAACGCGAGAGTCATTTCGATAAAGGCACACAGCGTCCTCCTCTCCTTAATTCGCAGCGGGTAGCCTCCCGTCCGGCGATGGATTTCGAATTAAGCACTAGCCAACAACCTATGCGCCGGTTGTGCGGGATCTCTTGACTGACTCTGTCACCATCTCCGCCAGTTTCTCAATGGCGTTTTCCACATAGAGATTTTGCCGGTCCAGCAGCTTAACTCCGTCATAGTTAATCAACGATTCGATATGCGGATCCAGCCGTTCAGAAGGATCGGGAGGGGAATAGCTCTCTTGAAATACTGGAACCATCGGCTTGTCATTCTCCCATGCCAGCCGAATTTCTTCCTGCACCCACTTCGATTGCAGCGTGCTTCCGGAAACCAGACACACAAACACATCGCAGTCCTGGATCGCCTTCGTCAACCGGGCCGGAAAGCGGACTGCGCTGTCCATGCGCTGCGTGTCGACAAATGCAATAATCTGGTGTTTCCGGTCCAGTTCGCTGGCAAAATGAACCGCCCAGCCGGAACTCGAATCACGCTGATAACTGATAAAGATTCGTGGCGGGCCGTCGGAACGGCTCGTCGGCGTGCTCACGGAGTATTGAAGTGCCAGAAAGAACTCGCGGACAGAGCTGTACCGATTCGCAGGTTCTACCGACAAGCCTCGCCTCAAAACTTCCGAAACGCGGGGCGACACTCCCAACCGCGACGCGCGCGCTGCTTCTTCGTGCACGGGTACAGGCCCGCGCAGGAAATTTCGTTCCCGCACCTTCGGATCAATCTGGCCTTCAAACGGCAAACTTCCCGTCAGCAGCAAATACGTGAGAACGGCCAGCGCATATTGGTCGGCCAACGGTGTGGGCACAGCCCCTTCCCAAAGCTCCGGCGCCAGAAATTCCGGAGAGCCGACAAATACAAGCTTCGCCTTATCGTCCACACGGCAGGCCATGGCAAAGTCGGTCACATAGGGTTCTCCCTCGCGATCGAACATGATCGATGAGAGCTTCAGGCCGCCGTGCGTCACCCCCTGCCGGTGAGCGCATTCAAGCGCGTTGGAGATGTCGTTCAGCCAGGACATGATCTGCGGCAATTCAAAGGGTATTCCCGCGGCAACGCGATCCGCCAGGCTGCCGCCCTCCATCAACTCCATCGAAAGATAGTTCACCATCACCGAGGGCTCGGCTCCGATCCGAACCGCAGCCTGCCCATAGTCCAGAACACGGCAGATGTGAGGATGCCGCAGGCCAACCGCCATTTCCGCCTCACGATTGAAGTGCTCTGTATATCCTGCGTACCCGGCAAGACTTGGAGAAAGAATCTTAACCGCGACTTTTTGTGGAAGATGTGAGTCGCTGGCCTCGTAAAGCGTGGTCTTTGTACCGTTGCGCAGCACCTTCGTGAGCCGGTACCGGCTCGCGATCGTCTGACCGGTCAGGTCGGGCATTTCGCAGATGTCATCCGAGGTAAAGGTCAGAGTAATGGCAGCTCCCAAACGGATCACCGCCCCGAACGGAAGCGTTTGCGAGCCTCGCACCTGCCAGCCATTGACGTACGTACCATTCCTGCTGCCCTGATCGGTGATTGTGAATGCCCTTCCATCCCAGTTAATTTCCGCATGTTCTCGCGTAAGGTGGATGTCATTGATGCTCAGATGGGCACTTTGCCCTCGCCCAATGCGAAATGGAACTGTGCTCACCAGCACACTTTTTCCGAAGAGCGCTCCGTCGCTCCCGCCAGTGAATGTTAGTCGTACCCGCGGCAGAGTTCGTCCGGCTTCCGCGCCAGGCGGAGTGGGAGCAACAAAGCGGGTCGCGTCGGAGGCCGGTGCGTCCCCGCGCTCGCGTTCTTCGCTAGCTTCCTTGGCATCGGAAGCTAAAACCCCGCTGGTCACCGGACGCGCTTCAATGACCGTGGCATCGCGAGACGCAGTCGAACTCGCTGTCTGAGGAAACAGTGTCGGAGCACGGACGGGTTGAGTCCCGCCGCCCCCGGAACCTATGAGTGCAGGTGGGGAGAAATCTTGTACCTTCGTGGATACCGCCGCGTCTACCGGAGAGCGGGAATGTTCAGAAGTCGCTGGGCGGTTCGAGAATAGCGCGGCGTCCAACGCGCTCATCACAGCTGCGCAGCTTTGGAAGCGTTTGGCGGGGTCCTTTTCCAGACACTTGAGAACTACTTCCTCCACAGCATGCGGAACTTTGGGATTACTGAAGACCAGCGGTGGAGGAACACCACGTACGTGCTGTTCCATGACCTTAAAGGATGTCTCCTCAAGAGGAAATGGCGGATTTCCGCTGAGCATGGCGTACAAAACACAACCGAAGCTGTACACGTCGGAACGTGCATCCACTTTCTTGGGATCAATAATTTGCTCCGGGCTCATGTAGCTCGGGGTTCCCATGGACATACCTGTCAAGGTCTCCGACCGATCGTCGCGGAGCGCTTTCGCAATTCCAAAATCCATGAGTAATGTGCGTCCGCCTTTGTCTATCACCAGGTTGGAAGGCTTGACGTCCCGGTGCACTATTCCAAGTGAGTGTGCGTAATCCAGGGCGCTCAGTACGTCCCGCGAGATGTTGCGTATTTCTTCGAGCGTGAGCGGCGCATCGCGATGATTCAGCCTGGTCTCGAGCGGTGTGCCCTCTACGTATTGCATCACCAGATAGCTGCGCCCATTCACCTGAAAGAAATCGGTGGCAGAAACAATATTGGGGTGCTGAAGTTGGGCCTGGCTCTTACCCTCGCTGAGAAAACGTCTCTGCAATTCCGCATTATTGGCAAGTTCGGGCAGAAGAGCCTTGATGGCCACCCGCGTGTCAAGAAGGACGTGGCGCGCCTCCCAGACTTCAGCCATGCCGCCTTGACCGATTTTGCGTATCAGGCAGTATTGACCGTTTTGGAGTTGGTCGTTCAAGCCCGCCTCAATGAACGCGATTTCCAGGCCCTGTCTGCTTGGGACCCAAGAATATCACCGGGGACATAGCAATGTTAGCGGGCAGTTAGGACTGCCCGGAACCGACTACGAACCGTTCGAACCTCTCGAAAATTTCTAAATATCTTTGCCGCACTCCGGGTCTCCACACTTACCGCCGCGTAAGAGCCTCGAGCTCATCCAGTGTGCGCGGCCAGTCCGATCCCAGCAGTCGTGACAGACTCCGGTCAGCGAGGACCTTGCCGCCCGTCTGACAGCGGGCGCAGTAGTTCGTCTCGTTATCCGCGTAGCGAATCCTCAGAACTTTCTCGCCGCACCTCGGGCACGGCTGGCCATAGCGTCCATGCACCGCCATGTCCTTGCGAAAGGCAGTGACCTTTTCCGGAAAGCCGGCCTCCGCCTCGGAGCGCAGCCGGTCTATCCAAAGCGTGAGCGTCTCGCGAGTCGCCGCGAACAGCCGTTCCCATTCCTGCTGATCGAGCTTGCGCGTAAGGGTGATGGGAGACAGTTGTGCCGCATGCAGTATCTCGTCCGAATACGCGTTTCCGATGCCGCTCACTACGCGCGGATCGGTGAGAGCGCGTTTGAGTGTGCGATTCTCAGCCGTGAGCGCAGCACGAAACGCGTCGAGATCGCTCGCAAAGACGTCGATCCCGCCCGGATCCATCGCTCGCAGACCCTCCTCGCCGCTGACGACATGCAGCGATGCGCGCCGCTTTGTACCGGCCTCCGTGAGCACCAGGGAGCCGCTCGGAAAATCGAAGGCTGCCAGATTCTGACGGCCTGCCAGCTTTGCTTCCGGAGGCCGCCAGTGCAGCCGTCCGGCAATCATCAGGTGCAGCACGAGCCACAGATCGCCCTCGACTCCAATGGCGATGCGTTTGCCGATGCGCCGCAGCTCCCGCACCATGCGGCCTTCCACGCTCGCCAGCGGCGGCTGCGCCGTTCGCAGCAGAAAGGCACTGGCAATCCGGACACTCTCAAGACGCTGACCAACAATGCGCTTCTCAAGCGCG
>DATAQX010000006.1:0-3538 GCA_036264455.1 Silvibacterium sp.
GCACGCCTCGACTCCCCGAAATCATGTAAGGAGATGAGTCATGAACCTGCTCCACGATATGGAACACGATGCGGAAGCTGCCAGGCTAGTCGATGAGAATACCTCTGGTATGTCGAGACGGTCATTTTTCAAGCGCGCTACAGTTGTCGGAGCCACGAGCGCTGTCGCGCTTGGTGGACTTGTCAGCCTGGCCTCGGCACTCGATCGGGATACCGATAGCGAAAACCACAAAGAGGATCACGGCAAAGACAAATTGGAGAAAAGAGATCGTGACATCCTGGTGGCCGCTGAGATCGCCGAGGCGCTGGCGGTCACCACGTACACCAATATCATCAACATCGCACCCTTCTTCGACAGACTGCCCTCCGACGATCAGGGCTATCTGGTGGCGGCCCGGCAGGAGGAGATGTCCCATTATCTGCTCGAGCAGTCGGTGACGGATCAGTTCACTCCGTTTACCTCATTCTTCTATCCCAAGAACATGTTCGCCGACGCGCAAACGACTTTGAATACTCTCGTTACGCTGGAGGATGCATTCATCGCCGCTTATCTGATAGGAGTGCGCAACTTCAGCACGCGCGATCTGAGAGTTACGGCGGCGCGCATCATGGGCATCGAAAGCGACCATCGTACGCTGGCGCGCGTCCTGGCCGGCGATGTGGCGGCACAAGATGGCGGGCCGATTGAGACGATCACCGGCATTCAGGGAGTGGCGGAAAGTGCCGATCCTCCCAACAACAATGGGTATGAGAGAACTTTGTGCCTGACAAAGATCGAGGAGGCAGTGCAGGCGTTGTTGCCCTTCGTGGACCTCACTTCCGCCAAAGCGGCAGGCTTTGACAGTTCAAAGTCCTATCCTTTCGAGCCTTTCAAGCCAACTTTGCCGTCCCCGCTCGGGGAATTCATCTCTTTCAAGGGCTGCTGAGCGCAATCAACAACACTCTCAAGGCGACTCGAAATGCAAAGGTCCGGTTGCTTTCGCAGCCGGGCCTGCCACTGGGGAAGATGTCGTGATTGTAATCAAAGTATCAGAGACAATACGTAATTCTGGTGATAGGCTCGCTGCAGCGTATGCGTTTTTTACAGATTCTTGCAGCCGGAGCCCTTCTTGCGCCGGCATTTCTTTATGCACAGAGCGGGCAAAGCAAAGAATGCGGATTGAGCTCTCTGGGCACATGCGTAGTGCATATTGCGCAGGACCAGTGGGGCATCATTACGAGTCCGACGCGCGTTCGGGCAAATGATCTTCTGTGGATCGCGCCATTCGGGGTGGCCACGGGCATCGCTCTCGATAAAGATGTGGAGGCAATGCAGACGCTCGGAATAGACCCAAGCCGCGAAGACAAGTTCAACAAGATCTCGAATTTCACACTTTATGGCGCAGCTGGCTCCATAGGGGTTGGCTATATAGCCGGCAACGTTACGCACAACGACTATCTGCGGCAAACATCGGTGCTCTCCGCGGAGGCGATGGTAAATGCAATCATACTGAGCGAGGGGTTGAAGTACGCGACCAACCGGGAGCGCCCGAATCAAGACGATGGAAAGGGACGCTTCTGGCCGCACGGGACGAAGACGTGGCCCGACGGCCAATCGATGCCGTCCGAACACGCGATGGCCATGTGGGCGTTTGCGCATGTGGTTGCCGCGCAATACAACGGGATCGCTACGAAGCTTATCGTGTATTCATTGGCGACGACGGTGTCCGCGTCGCGGGTGATGGCGCGGCAGCACTTTCCTTCGGACGTGGTTGTGGGCAGCACCTTTGGCTACCTGATCGGCGGATACGTTGTTCACCATCGATCAAGCGCAGCCAGCAATTTCACCTTGTCGCCGATCTCGTCGCCTAACGGGCGGGGGATCGAGCTCGCATATAACTTCGCACACTGAGTGGTTCCCTGCATTGTCCCCTGCCGCGGGACTACGTAACACCATTTTCACATTGACAGGATCGTTTAAGGATTAGACAATCCTATGTTTCTAGTAGGGTCTGAATGGATTCGCCTGGAAAACATATGCTTACTGCGGCGAGCTCTTTAAAGAGTTGCTGATTCCCCCCAGTCATCATCTCGCTCATGAAGATTTCTTCGAGGCATGATTGACTGCCACATATATAACGGGAAACTGCGATAGGAGATTGCGCCAAATGAAACGAGCTTGCCTTCTGCGTAGCATCATAACGGCTGCGTGTTTAGTTCTGTCAGCTTCTGCCCTGGTCAGCCAGACGTCTTCAAATTCTATTCAGGTATTTGGCCCCACAAATGTACGCCTCTCAGCCAACGGTACAGGCAACGGCGCAAGTCAGGTAATCTTTAACAGCTCGACCGTGCAGCTGAGTTGCGGCACTTCACCGATCCGCGCTGTACTCTCTTCCACTCCAGACGGCACCGGCAATGTGCTCGTAGATAACTTCATCAACCTGACCGTCACTGCGGGCGATACATCCACCGGACCGGTGAACGTGTGTCAAGGCGGCATTGTGGAATCGGGATACGTGGACTGCTTCACGACCGGTTATCAAGCTCCCGCATCCGCCGGGCAGCTCACGGGGCAGGATCCGGACAACTTCACGAGCACCGGTGGAGTTCCGCCCATCGATATCAGCAGCAGCCTTCAGCCTGGCACGGTGCAGGCAAAGATCGATCTGGTCGATACCGGCGGATTCCTGGCGGGTTCCTCGATTTACCTGAACACCAACTGCTCGCAGGCTGGGGTTTCTGGCCCGGCTCAGATCACCGGCAACCCTATCTCATCCACGAATCCCACTCCCCAGGAATTGACGCAGACTTTCCCCTTTGACACGTCTCCCAATCAGCAAATTGAGTTTGTCTACAATCTGGCCCAGGCAGAGAGCGGCGGAGAACTGGCTATCACCGATGGCACTATCCCGAATGTCGCCGACCAGCCTATTGATCCGGCGACGTTTATACCCGTTTGGGTTCCGGGGACGTCCTTCGCCACATCCAGCTGCCTGGCCCATACTGGTGAACTCCTGCCAAGCGGAGCCCCGGCGTGCAAGCTATACACTCTGCAGTGCAACGTTGGCACCAGTACCAATGAGAGTGGTGGGCAGTGTCCCATATCGCAGACACCCAATGAAATTTTCCAGGAACTCTTCGATGGTCCGGGATTTACCCTGCCCGACATCACAAGTCCGACCGGCCCGACCTTCCATCAGGGCATCGGTTTCCTCATGGCCAGCGAGGGGTGGACCGGCGGACCTTGCGCCTTCGATCAATCAACCGACTTCAAGACTTTGCTGTGCCCGCAGAACATGCTCGTCACCTTTACCGGGCCGGGTGGCTATACCACCACGAGCACCGGCACGCATCCGAATTCCTCCTTTATTACCGTGGCCCCTGTTCCTGAGGATCTGACCACGGTCGCCGTCGCAGGCCAGCAGCCGGGCGGCTGGATCAACAGCCAGACCGCATCCATCACTTTGTCCAGCCAGCCGCCGAGCTTCGCCGGCGTTCAGCCGCCGGTGCCGGGACAGGCCAATTTCGTTCCCGCTCCCATCCAGAGCATCACCTACGGT
>DATAQX010000029.1:0-8365 GCA_036264455.1 Silvibacterium sp.
CGGTGACGAAGCCGATGGATCACGATACGCTCCTGACGCAGCAGAATATCTGGATTCCCAAAGGCGATTGGATCGAACGCGCGACGGGCAAACATTTCACAGGACCGCGTTCGGTAGACAGAAGCATCTCAATTGACCAGAGTCCCGTGTATGTGAAGGCCGGCGCCATCGTGCCCATGCAGCCGCAGATGCGCTTCACAGGCGAGAAGCCGGTAGACCCGCTCATTGTGACGGTCTATCCTCTCGCAGAAGGACAGACGAGTTCCTACACACTCTACGAAGATGCAAGCGATTCCGAGGCATACAAGCACGGCGTATGCGCCTGGACCAGAATACGGGCAAAACAGAGCGAAGATGGCTTAACGGTAGACGTGGACCCGGTTCAGGGCGCCTACCCGGGCATGCTTGAGCAGCGGGCCTACGAGATTCGGCTGCCCGGAGATTGGCCTCCGGATTCAGTCACCGTGAATGGCACGCCGGTGGGACCGGTAAAGAAAGCAGGTCAACCCGGCTGGCGATTCGAGGGAAATACTCTGACTACCGTCATCACTGCTCCGAGCGCGTCCGTTCACAGGCCGCAGCACATAATCATTCACAGGCCCGCCGGATCACTGGCCGCAAGGCAACAGCTCGACGGCTTTGCCGGGTCGATCACGCGGCTGCGTGGCACATATGACACGATCAACGCCATCCTCGCTTTCGCGACGCCGCCAGATAGCTTGATTGACGCTCTCCAGACCGGAGACCGTATGCACTACAAGCCGGAGACGGCGCGGGCGGAGCTCGCGCGCTTTCCCGGCATCTACGCAAAGGCCGTCGCCGACGTGCAGGCGCTGGTAAATCAGACGACTGTACCTGAAGATGAACTGGAAAAACACGTCGCCGCCCTGAGAACGCACGAAACTGGTACAGTTTCGGAGCGGGCCCAGCGATACAAGCTATATCTCAAGCGCGCTTCAAAACTTCTTGAGGATGGCAAGCCACAATGAAGAACGGACCAGATGCTCAACTTGTTGTTAGGGTTTCTACCTTCACTTTCTTTTTTTCTGGTCCGGTCTGAGGTAACGGCACGACTATAGAGGGTGCCCCGGGTATTACCTGTGCTTGGGCTGGAGTGGGAGGAGCAGCATACTTTCTTTTCTTTGACTGCTCGAACTGGAGAAAGTAGCTCTCGGCAAGACTCTCAACATTTTCGGCGCTCCTGAATTCACTCTTCGTCGGTGCGGCTATCTCATTTGCCGGTATGCCACTATCGATCATTTTTTGTCGTTCGGCAGAAATTTCGCCATACGCTTGCAACCATTCTTTACTCTTTAGCTGCCTTTTTGCGACCAAGTGCCGACGTCCTTGAACTTCATTTGTGATGCCGCTTCGGCTGTCTCCGATCTTCCCCTTAATTGCCTCCAGAAACGTCGTGGCCAGTTGATCGAAATCATCAAGCAAAGCGGGATCAAGATGGTTATAGAACGAGCGGGAGACCTCGCCGTCATTCGGACGGCTTCCAGCGTATTTCAGACTACTGCCACGGGAGATAAAGTAGTAAGCCTTGCTGGCGTCGCGCTCGTAGGTCACGTGAAATCGGTCCACTACGAGCGGATATGCCGTCATGCCATGCCACTTGATATGAAAGTTCTTGCGTGGTTCATAGCCTGTTCCTCCGTCGGTATACACACGGCACTGCCCGAGAACACTCTCGATTTCGTCAACCGCGATATATCCCATCCCTTACACCTCCACTGAGCAGCGAGATTAATGCAATCCCGACTACTCACCAAATTTGGAGATATTTTCCCACTTGTAGTCCGGCTAATCATTTGCCATAAAAGAAAAGAATTCTAAAAGGCCCGCGAAAGTCGGGCCCTTTAGAATCTGTGGCGTTTATCTGGCAGCCGTAAATCAAGAATCTACAAAACATTTAAATCTGAAGACACCCGCATGGCTACTTGGCGCCAACTGGTTCTTCCACGCTGATGCCAAGCCTCTCTTGCACCGCGAGGTCGTAGCGATCGAGGTTCATCACCTTGTTCCAGGCCTCTGCAAAGTCCCGGACAAACTTCCCCTGCGCGTCCGAACTTCCGTAGACTTCGGCCAGGGCCCGAAGCTGGGAATTTGAACCAAAGATGAGATCGACACGCGTGCCGGTCCACTTGAGTTCACCCGTTTTGCGATCGCGCCCTTCGAACACGTCCTGGGCATCCGAGACCGGCTTCCACTCCGTCCCCATATCGAGCAGGTTGAGGAAGAAGTCGTTGGTCAGCGCCTCCGGCCGCTTGGTGAAGACGCCATGCTTGGTCTGTCCGGCGTTGGTATTCAGCACGCGCATGCCGCCAACAAGCACCGTCAGTTCGGGCGCGGTCAGCGTCAGCAGTTGCGCCTTATCAACCAGCAGCGCCTCAGCCGATACGCTGTATTTGCCTTTGAGGTAGTTGCGGAAGCCGTCCGCGATCGGTTCGAGCACGGCAAAGGACTCCACATCGGTCTGCTCCTGTGAGGCGTCCATGCGTCCCGGTGTGAAAGAAACCGTTATGTTGTGGCCGCCATTCTTCGCCGCCTGTTCGACGCCTGCGCAACCGGCCAGAACGATCAGGTCGGCGAGAGACACCTTCTTGCCGCCCGACTGCTTGGCATTGAATTCTCTCTGGATACCTTCGAGCGTCTTCAACACTTTCGCCAGTTGATCCGGCTGGTTCACTGCCCAGTCCTTCTGAGGCGCCAGACGGATGCGCGCGCCGTTTGCACCGCCGCGCTTGTCGGAGCCGCGGAAGGTAGACGCCGACGCCCAGGCCGTCGAAATCAGTTGCGATACCGGCAATCCCGAAGCCAGGATCTTGCCCTTGAGAGCGGCAATGTCCTTCTCATCAATCAGCTTGTGATCGACCGCCGGGATGGGGTCCTGCCAGATGAGCTCTTCGCCAGGAACTTCCGGGCCGAGATAGCGCGCGCGCGGCCCCATGTCGCGGTGCGTCAGCTTGAACCATGCACGGGCGAAGGCGTCGGCCAACTGGTCCGGATTCTCGTAGAAGCGCCTTGAGATCTTTTCATAGATAGGATCGAGGCGAAGGGCGAGATCCGTGGTCAGCATGGACGGCGAACGGCGCTTCGACGGGTCGTGCGGGTCTGGCACCGTACCATTGCCTGTGTCACCTTTCGGCTTCCACTGGTGCGCGCCGGCCGGACTCTTAGTCAGTTCCCATTCGTAGCCGAACAGGTTTTCGAAGAAGTGGTTGCTCCATTTTGTCGGCGTGGGAGACCAGATGACTTCCAGGCCGCTTGTGATCGCATCGCCGCCCTTGCCGGCGCCAAAGCTGTTCTTCCACCCGAGGCCCTGCTCCTCCAGGCCGGCGCCTTCGGGCTCAGGCCCCACATGGGACGCAGGGGCGGCGCCGTGTGTCTTACCGAAGGTGTGGCCGCCCGCGATCAGCGCGACGGTTTCTTCGTCGTTCATGGCCATGCGGGCGAAGGTTTCGCGGATATCGGGGGCTGCGGCGATAGGGTCCGGGTTGCCATCCGGACCTTCCGGGTTAACGTAGATCAGTCCCATCTGCACTGCGGCGAGCGGATTCTCCAGTTTGCGCTCATTGGCGCCGCCGCTGGTACGATCTTTCTCGGCGCCATGCAACTCCACGTCGGCCACGATCACGCCCTCGTCAGCGGGCTTTCCCTTACCGTAGCGTATGTCGCCGCCCAGCCAGGTGGTCTCGGAACCCCAGTAGACGTCCACATCCGGCTCCCAGACGTCCTCGCGACCGCCGCCGAAACCGAAGGTCTTGAAACCCATCGATTCCAGGGCGACGTTGCCGGTGAGGATGATCAGGTCGGCCCAGGAAATTTTGTTGCCATACTTCTGCTTGATCGGCCAGATCAGCCGGCGCGCCTTGTCCAGGCTGACGTTGTCGGGCCAGCTGTTGAGAGGTGCGAAGCGCTGCTGGCCGGAACCGGCGCCGCCGCGGCCGTCACCGGTGCGATACGTGCCGGCACTATGCCACGCCATGCGAATGAAAAGACCCCCGTAGTGACCGAAGTCCGCCGGCCACCAGTCCTGCGAGTCAGTCATCAGCGCCAGCAGGTCCTTCTTCACCGCCGCCAGGTCGAGGCTGTTGAATGCTTCGGCGTAGTTGAAGTCCTTGCCCATCGGATCGGACAGGGACGAGTGTTGATGCAGAATCTTTAGATTCAACTGGTTCGGCCACCAGTCACGGTTCGACGTACCTCCGCCACCGGTAGCGTGGAACGGACACTTCGCTCCGTTTGACGTTACTTTTTCGTCTGCCATTTTCGCTCCTCATTGTTTGTGTGATGCGCATCGCGCACGCCACGGGTTACCTGGAATCTCACCGCGCGGTTATTCGCGTTTGTCTCAACATACGCAATGTAGCATCATGGAGATGGATTGCTCCAATACATAGTTCCCATTCGGAGCATAGGCATTTCCTATGGAATTTCATCAGCTTCGTTATGTCTGCGCCATCGCCGACACGGGCAGCTTCAGCCGTGCAGCCGAACGATGTCACGTGGCCCAGCCGTCGCTCTCCCAGCAGGTGTTGAAGCTTGAAGAGGATTTAGGCTCGCGGCTTTTCGATCGTCTGGGGCGCAGCGTTCGCCTCACAGAAGCCGGCCGCGCATTTCTGCCCCATGCGCGATCCATCCTTCACCAGATGGAAGCGGCGCGCATGGGCGTAGAGGATAAACGCACAGATGTGCACGGCAGCGTGGCGGTGGGAGTGATTCCGACCATTGCACCCTACCTGATCCCACAATACGTGGCTGCATTCTCAAAGAAATATGAGGATGCCCGATTGCGGATAGTGGAAGAGACAACTCCGGTGCTGGTGGAGAGCCTGCGCAATCTCTCGATCGATGTGGCAATTCTTTCTCTGCCCTTGCGGCATAAGGAGTTTGAGATTTTCCCGCTGCGCACCGAGCCGATCTTTGCCGCCTTGCCCCGAGATCATCCGCGCGCAGGCGCGAAAAGTCTGTCTCTGAAGGAACTTCGTGGCGAGCAATTCGTGATGCTGCGGGATGGCCATTGTTTTCGCGACATCAGCGTCGCTGCATGTACACGCGCCAAGGTGAATCCTCGAATCGGCTTTGAGAGCGCGCAGTTCAGCAGTCTGCTGGGCATGGTCGCCGCAGGGGTTGGCGTTTCACTGGTCCCCGAGATGGCTGTCGATAAGAGCGTGCGATGCAGTTATGTGCGAATCTCAGACGCACAGGCATCGCGAACGATTGTCGCAGCGATCTTGCGTAACCGCTCGTTCAATCGCGTGCAGCAGGCCTTCCTCGACCACGTACGGAACACCGCGAACTAATCGGCCGCTGCGCCAAGCCCGAAGGTGCCCCATTCAAAGCCTTCGGTTGGCTTTGAGTGGGTTCCCTCAATCCACTATTTTGAATGGGTATGGCTTTAAGCCATGCCGTAAGGCTCAGGATAAATCGGGGACTTTCAGCCCCTGAGGGGATCGTTTCTTCGACTGCCCTTAGAAACTAAACCGCATCGCTAGCTGCATGCGTCGCGGAGCATAGGCGCCGGTCACTTGGCCAAAGTCCGGACTGCCTTCCGTGTTGTCAACGTATGATCCGTTGACATGATTGAGCACGTTGAAGGATGAAACGGAGACGCCGATGGTTGGGCTCTTATCAAGTTCCTTGGGCTGCATCTTGAAGTCGTAGCCCCAGCGCAGATCGAGGTCTGTATAGTCCGGACCGATCTCAGAATTGCGAGCAACGTCTTCCGGTCGCGTGTTGAAGAGATTGTCGCCATAAGCATCGGTTCCGGTCAGGACCGTCCACGGCTTCCCGCTGTTGGCGAAAACTCCAACGCCGAGATTGAGCAGGTGTTCGGGGTTGATCATGCCATAAAATCCGAAGTGGTTGCGCTGTTCCCAATCGGCTGGACCCCAGTCGGCGCCGGGCTCCAGTTGATTCTGCGGAAACCACCAGATGCCGCTGGTGTTGTTGTCATAGTGGCTCAACGTGTACCAGGCAAAACCGGTGAAACGCTTGTTGAAGCGTCCGCGATAGTTAATATCGAGGGCAGAACCAATCTGCGTTCCTTCGGACTGAATCTGGCGAAGCTGGGAGACATTTGGATTCGGCCGCACGGAGTAGTTGGGCGCCAACGGTGCATTGATATCGATCGAGCGATACACATCGACGCCGCGATTCATCCGCCCGCCAACGGAAACCGTACCCTTCTCGCCCACTTTCCGATCGAGAGAAAGTCCGTACTGAATCTGGTAAGGCGTCTTGATGTTGGGCGCGAGTTCCACCAGCGAAGGCGGCAGTGCGTTTGTGTCTGTGCAATCGGCAATCGGATAACAGAGCGGCTGTTGATTCGCAGAGATCTGCAGCAGACGCAGCTTGGCATCCTGGTAGCGGGCAAGATCGGCGAGCGGCCCTGAACCGGTCCGATCGTAATAAACACCGCCGCCCCCGCGCAGCACGAGTTCATGGGCCTGATCGAAGACCAGCGCAAAAGAGAGACGTGGAGAAAAGTTGTTGACGTCCCCTGGGAGAAAATTCTGCCAGTCGTAGCGCAATCCGGGCGTAATCGAGAACCATGGTTTGAGCTTGATCTGATCCTGAATGAATCCGCCTACTTCTCGCTGCTGATAGACAAAGCGGGTTTGCCCCTCTTTGATCGAATATCCTGACGGAACGCCCGCAACCTGATTCTCAATCGCCGTGGCAATAACAGAGCCGTCAGCCGCATAGGTAGGACTGTATGTATACGTTCCCGCCTGATTACTGCGATCCTCGAGCACGCGGCGGCTGAAGTGCGGCAGGTTGACTCCAAACTTCAGTGTGTGTGGGCCCTGCGTCCACGTGACCATCTCACTGACGCGGAGGTTGTACTCGGTTCGCACTTGGTCGTTCTGCGCGCTGCCGCCGACGTAGTCCCCGTTAACCCTGATCTGCGGACCCTCCTGCACATCGGACACGGGATCAGAGCTGCGTTCCAGCACCAGAGACGCCTGGTTCAGCGTGGACGGAGAAATAATGGAATCGTCGTGGAAGATCAGGTCGTCTTCGCGCGTCTCCGTGTTGTAACCGGCTTCGGGCAGAGTCTGGTTGCCGACACCGGCATTGATGTTCGACGCATCCTGATAGGCGTACATCACCGAGGTATTGTGTTTGTCGCCGAACTGATGGCCGATGCGCAAAGAAAATTCGGTGTCGCGAGTGGGCGCCGGAACATTGACGTTGTAAATGCCCCCGGGATTATCCGGCGTAGGCGCGACCGTCGCATTTACAACGGCGTTGAGGTCCTCTTCCGCGCGATTGAACGAGAAGAGGAACATAGTGTTCTTTGAATGCAGCACAGGGCCGGTGAGATTGCCCTCGTAAATACGGCGCTGCTCGAAAGGCTTGCTGGGCGAGAAAGCCTGCTGCGCGTTGAGAGCGGAATCGCGGAAGAGAAAATTGAACTGGCCGTGATAAGCATCAGCCGACTGCTTGGTGATGATCTCCATCTGGCCGCGACCGGGGTAATAGTATCGCGCGGAGTAAGCGTCCTGATTGATGTGAACCTCCTGCACAGCGGAGGGTGAGACGAGCGAGCGATTCGCCTCCACGCCATCCACCATAAGGCCGGAACCCGCAGTAGCAGCGTCTCCTGAGTCAAGAAAATTACCCATGGCGCCGACCAGATCGTTATCGAAGACAGGCAGGGCCTTGAGGTCGTCTGCAGTCATGACCGAAGAGTCACCGTTATTTTCCGAAGCGCTTAGATCGATCTGCGTCCCTGCGTTGACCGTAACTTGCTGAACGGCGGTTGCGACAGACAGTGCGATATTGAGCGCCGCCGGGCGCGCCCCCTCACCCACAATCACCTGCTGCGTCGAAGGCTGGAATCCCGCCAGGCTGACCACCAGTGAGTATGTGCCGTAGTGCGGTGGCGAAAGCTGGAAGCTGCCCGAGGCATCCGTGGTGGTGGATACGTACGTTACGCCCGAAGCATCCGTGAGAGCAACCTGCGCCCCGGGTATGATCGCGCCGGTGGTGTCGGCCACAGTTCCCGTAATCGGCGCTGCGTTCATCGCGGCGGCTGAGGCCGGAACCGCAAGGACAGCAACCGCGGGGCTTTGTGCGATGGCCAGTGGACAGAGAAGGAGCGCAGAAACCAGAGCAGCACGAATCAAGATTGAATCCTCAGGACTGCAAAGTTGTTAACTGCAGGCGCCGTCGCCGGCGCAGTGTGCATAATCAGCAAATGGTAACGTTACCAACGAGAGGGCTACAGCTCCCAGGTGATTCTCTCTGGCTCACCTGCAGTTCGAAACGATTAACTCTCCGGAAAAGTTTCAACAACAAAAAAGAATGGATTTTGTCTCAACCTCTTCTTCTTATTTTGGCGTGCCTGCGA
>DATAQX010000031.1:0-5224 GCA_036264455.1 Silvibacterium sp.
GTGCGCCGTGGTCCTGGGCATCGGCCCGCGCGCGACGGTCTTCGCAGGTGGCGGCAAAGGATCACCCAGGGCATCCACCGGGGCCGTCACCGATCCAATGCCAATCGTCGGTTTCAATGCGGCAACGGTCCTCGAGGCTGCGACGGGTTGCGAGAATTGACTCACTTTCGAGGTTGGCTTTGGAATGGGGCCAGCTACAGGTGGGGCCGCAGCTGTATAGACAGTGGCCGCACGGGACTTCCTCCCATGCACGTCGATGATCAAACGCGACGGATTCGGCAAGAAGAAGGCCGAGTAATCGCTCACGTCGCTTACGTCGAGCACAATCCGCGTCACGTCGTTCGAAAACTGCGCGGCACGCACCTGCCTCAGGAAGCCATCGTCGATCACCTCGTCCGATTTGCCAATCAACTCCGGCGACAACCGCGCTCCATGCAGGTCAAAGAAGATCCGGTCAGGGTTCGGTACGCGGACAGCTTCATAGCGCACCTCATCCTGCAGATCGATTGCGACACGCGTATAGACCGGCGTTGACCAATGCCGGATGCCTGTGACAAGCGGAAGCTTTCCCCTGCGAGGCGGGGGCGTCGCGTTGAGGGCCGCCTCGCTCATGAAAGTCGGCTCTGCCGCCGGGTGTTGGACGGGAGGCGGGATATCGGTTTCGGCGATTTGCGGCTCGGAAGCTGGAGCTACCGGGGCTGGCGAAGGCTTCGTCGCCGAAACCCCATTCGACGGGCCAGCATTTGCCGAGGAGTAAGTTGTCTTCGCCGGCCGTGTGGTGCTTTGCTCCTGCGACCGCATGGCAGCCGTCAGCACCGTTCGACGCCCGGATGTCGCTGTCCTTGCAGGCACATTCGGACTCGCCTCCGTCGCTGCGGAGCTGTTTTGCGCGACTATCGCGCCGCCACGCGCTGCCTTTCCCGGCGGACTGTGCAGATTGCTCAACTCAACTCGGGCTTCGTTGGCTAACGGGCTCTGCGGATAAAGCCTTAGGAACTCCTGAAATGTCGCCCGGGCCCTCTCGCGATCGTTCAGGTCGCGTAGATAAATCTCGCCCTCAGTGAGCAGCGCGCTGAAGCGGTAACGGCTCCAGGGATAGGCATTGCGCAAAAACTCATACTGCCCGATCGCATCGCGGAGGGCCTTCTCATCCTGAAAAACCCGCCCCTCCTCGGCCAGCAGATCCGCCACCGCTAAGACCGATGCGTCGGCCTTCGCCGAAGCCGGATCGCCATGATAAACAGCACGATACGCGTCTACTGCATGCTCATAGTCGCGGCGCGTGCGCTGATGCTCGGGCCGGCCTTCAAGGGCCTCCCGCATACGCTGCGCTTTCTCGAATGGGGTATGCGCCGCCCCGCCATGCTGCGGAGCAGCCGGCAGGCGGGTGCTCGTCAAGGCGAGCAGGCAGATACAGCCGGCAATCGAGAGCAGGCGAGAAGGTCCTGCATGGAGAATAGAGGCCGGCATAAGAGCACGAGACAACTCAAAGTATAGGTTCCAGCACACACCCCAACAATGAAAGGAACCCAGATCGCAACGGCAGGTTGTGCCTTATTTTGGGACTTCCCAATATAAGACCAACAAGAATTTTCACCCGACCAAAGCGCCGACCACGTCTGTCGCGCTCTTTAGTGCTGCATCCAGCTGGCTTGCGTCTTTTCCGCCGGCCTCGGCCATGTCGGGGCGGCCGCCGCCGGATCCGCCGACACGCTTTGCGATCTCGCCAACTACTTTGCCTGCCTGCACTTTGCCCGTAAGGTCTTTTGTTACACCAACAATCAACGCGACCTTGCCGTCCTGCGCGGAGCCCAGCACGACCACGCCCGATCCCAGCTTGTTGCGCAGATTGTCCACCAGCGTGCGCATCTGCCCGCGATCGAGAGCGTCCACCCGCTGCGCCAGCACCTTCACGCCTTTGATCTCGATTGCCTGTTCGCCGGCATTCGAGACCGTCGCAGCCGCCGACTTCATCCTCGCCTGGTCGAGCTCGCGGCGGAGTTTCTTCAGCTCTTCATCCTGGGCTGCCAGTCGCGAGCGGAGCGCCTCCGCCGGAGCCGTCTCCGCATTCGGAGAAAGCTGGGCCGCCAGTTGAGCGACCTCGTAGTCGCGGCGGAACTCATTCAGCGCGCCCAGGCCGGTCACCGCCTCGACGCGGCGTACGCCCGACGACACAGACCCTTCGCCCATCAGCTTCACCACGCCAATCTCGCCCGTCGCGCCGGTGTGTGTGCCTCCACATAATTCCGTGGAGAAGTCGCCGATCCTGACGACACGGACTTTCTCGCCATACTTTTCGCCGAACAGGGCCATGGCGTGATACTCGTTGATCGCCACGTCTATGGGAACGTCTTCGAGCGTCTCCACGCGGATGTTGTTCAGGACTTCTTTATTGATGAGGTCCTCGATGTCCTGCAGCTCCTCGTCGGCGACACCTGTAAAGTGCGAGAAGTCGAAGCGGAGCCGCGTGGGATCGACGAGTGATCCCGCCTGCTTCACATGCGCGCCCAGCACCTCGCGCAGCGCCGCGTGCAGCAGGTGTGTGCCCGTGTGGTTGCGACGCGTGGCCGAGCGGTAGTCGGCATCGACCACCGTGTCAACCTTGTCGCCAATGGCCAGCGGTTGGCGCAGGATCGCCTTGTGCGCGAAGACGCCCTGAACAGGCTTGGTGCATCCGCTCACATCGGCGACCACGGAGTTGTGATCGTCTGAATAGAGCCAGCCTGTATCGCCTACCTGCCCGCCTGAATCGGCGTAGAAGCTGGTGTGATCGAGGACGATCTCGACGGCGTCTCCGGCATTCGCAGCGGGAACACCCACGCCGTCCTTGACCATGGCCAGCACTTCCGCGCCCTCGGTCTTCAGCGTGCGATAGCCCTCAAAGACCGTCTTCGGCAGATCGCGAAACGCAGGGCTGGCGGACTGCTTTGTACCGCCTTTCCATGAAGCGCGGGCACGGGCCTGCTCTTCGGCGCGGGCCTTTTCGAAACCGGTCAGATCGAACTCGATGCCGAGATCGTGACAAGCATCCTCAATAAAGTCCAGCGGAAGACCATACGTCTCGTAAAGATGAAACGCCTTGTCGCCAGGAAGCAGAACTCGCTTGCCCTGGCTCTTAAGAAGTCCAAGGTTCATGGAACGCAAAACTATCGGGTCAACTGAGCCGTCCTGGAGATTCGCAGGAGGAACCAGTGCCTCTATGAATTCGTCGATGAGCTTCTCCAGCTTCTCGGAGCCAACTGCAACGGTCCTCAAAAAGCGCTCCTCTTCAACAGCGAGGGTGTTTTTGATTTTTTCTCCAGCCTCAATCAGCTCTGGATATGCGACCCCCATCACATCGATGACGGCTTGGGCCATTTTGAAGAAGAAAGGCTTTCGCGCACCTTGCAGACGACCGTGACGAATTGCGCGCCGAATAATTTTGCGGAGCACATAGCCTCGTCCTTCATTTGAAGGCAAGACGCCATCTGCAATTAAGAAGGTCGCCGCACGGGCGTGATCAGCGATGACATTGAAGGATGCGGCCAGAAATTTTTCCTGAGGCACGAACACCTCGGACTGTTTGGCCTCCGTGACAAGAGCGATTGCCTCCGCTCTTAACGGCGTAAACAAATCCGTCTCGAAGTTCGATATCACTCCCTGCAGCACGGCGGCGGTACGTTCGAGACCCATCCCTGTATCGATCGAAGGCTTGGGCAGCAGATGCAGCTCGCCATGCGTATCGCGGTCAAACTGCATGAAGACGAGGTTCCAGATTTCGACGTAGCGCGATTCGTCTTCACCAAAAGGTTTGTCGACGGCGGGATCGTCTCCCGCCTCCTGACCCATGTCATAAAAGATCTCCGAGCATGGGCCGCATGGGCCGGTATCGCCCATCTGCCAGAAGTTGTCCTTCGCGCCGCACTCGTGGATACGCTCCGCGGGCACGCCCTGCGCCCGCCACAGTTCATAAGCCTCTTCGTCCCGGGGAACGCCGTTCTCGCCTTTGAAGATCGTGACGTATAGCTTGTCTTTGGGAATTCCGAACCATTCCGGCGACGTGACCAGTTCCCACGCATACGCGATGGCGTCTTTCTTGAAGTAGTCGCCGAAGCTGAAGTTGCCCAGCATCTCGAAGAATGTGTGGTGGCGGCGCGTGAAGCCGACATTTTCGAGGTCGTTGTGCTTGCCGCCCACGCGCACGCACTTCTGCGATGTGGTCGCGCGCGCGTAGTCGCGGCGCTCGATGCCAAGGAAGACGTCCTTGAACTGATTCATGCCCGCGTTAGTGAACAACAGCGTGGGATCGTGGGCAGGAACGAGCGAAGAACTGTGCACGCGGCGGTGCCCCTTCGTCTCAAAAAATTTCAAAAAGGTCTCGCGTATATCCGAGCCGGAACGGTATTGCATATCTTGAGTTTATAGGAGGAACCCAAAGGCGGTTGCGCAACTCACTCTTCGTCAGCTCGCGTCTGGGGCTGGCTCGTCTTCCACCGACTCCAGCGCGATCAACACGCCGTCATCCACATTCCACTTCTTAAGGATTTTAAAGATTACGCCCGTCGAGAAACCCGCCCGCATCAACATTCGCATTACGCGAGCAGCTTCTTTCTCGTTTGCCGGCTTCTTCACGCGTTTGCGTTCAAGATGCCGCCGCGCCAGCTCTTCCTCGTTCACATCCTCATAGGCCGCGTCGAGCGTCTTTGCGATCACCTCGGCATGGACGCCTTTTCCTGCCAGGTCCTGCCGCACCCGCCGCTTGCCGAAACTGTTGTTCTCCTGGCGCAGCTTCGCGTAACTGGCAGCGTAGCTCGTGTCATTCAGATAACGCTGCTCCTTCAGCCGCACGATCACCCGATCGATCTTCGCCTCGCCCTGTTCGCCGGTCTCTACACGCTTCCGCATTAACCGCCTGAGTTCAGCGACCGTGCGCATGCGGCGACCAAGGGCTCTTATGGCGTAGTCGTAGAGGGCGTCCTCATCGAGCGGGGATGGTTTCTTCTTTGTCTGACGAAACGGCATAGGTCACTTCGTCCACTGGTCTACCCAGTCGTTCACTGTCTTGTACCAAAGCTCGGAATTCTGCGGCTTCAGCACCCAGTGTCCTTCGTCCGGGAAATAGAGCATCTTCGAAGGAACGTGCATGCGCTGTAATGTCGTAAATAGCTGATAGCCTTCAGACATGTCGAGACGATAATCCAGTTGCGAGTGAACGACCAGCGTCGGCGTCTTGAAATTTGTCTCC
>DATAQX010000049.1:0-7510 GCA_036264455.1 Silvibacterium sp.
TCCGGCGATTCGCTTCGCTGTGGTAGTCGTCGCCCTCAGCGAACTTCCAGCCGGTGAGGGCTACGATCTCTTTGGCGATAGTGGATTTTCCAGAACTGGCGACGCCCATCAGAATGACGATCATGCGTGCGGTTTTCCTGACAACAATTCTTTCACGTCGGCCAGCAGTTGCTCGGGCGTCCAGTCATTCGTGGGATACCACTTGTAGATTTTGCCGTCGGGGGTGATGACGATGGTGGAGAGCGAGTGGGTGATGGTGCGGTCTTTTTCGGGAGTCGCGCCGATGAGGAAAAACTTGAGCGTCTCGGCGAGTTCGGCCTTCGGCGGAGCAGCAAAGTCCCAGTGCGCGAACTTCTCCTGTGTGTAGTTGCCCGTGTAAGAGCCGCCATAACTGCGGAGCACGGCCGGCGTGTCGTATTCCGGATCGAAACTCACGCTCAGCAGGTGCGTTTTGGCATAGAGATCCGGGTCGGCCGCGAGAGCTTTGTCGAGCCGGGCAAAGTTGCGGCTCATGCGCGGACAATAATCGGCCAGGGGGCAACGCGTATAGATAAAGGTGACGAGCAGGACCTTGCCGCGGAATTGATCGATGCGAATCAGCTTGCCGCTCTGATTGAGGAGCTTGAAATCGGGAACTGGAGTGCCCGGATTGAGCGGACGATAGTCAACGGATGGCTTGTAGTCCGCCTTCGCTTGCGCGATCACGACAATCTGGTCGAGCAGGTCGCTCGTGTTCGACGCCAGCAGAGTAGCAGTGATGGTATCGCCGGGATGGAGTTCGCTTATGATGGTCGAATCCTTCAGCGTGTACGGCATGGTCATCGCGTCCATATAGCCAGGGATAGCTTCGGCGTCGAGTGTGACGACGCCCCTGGCTGCGTCAGTCGAGACGACGACTCCCCGGACTTTGTATTGCTTCGTGTTCAGGCTTACGGGCTGAATCTGGGTTGCATTCGGCCCCGGCGACGGGCTGTGGCAGCCGGTGAATCCGGCAATTGCGCCAAGGGCGATGAGGGCAAACAGGCGGGCGGAAAGGCGCTTCACCTCTCAGTTTACACTTAACGTTAACCTCCCTGCGATGCAGCTTCCTGGCGAAATCGAGAGCGCATTTGAGAGCGGCGCGACTGTTCTCACGGCCAACGTGCGCGCTGCGCGCTGGCTCAGACGGGAGTACGCGTTGCTGCAACGACGAGCCGGCCGACGCGTGTGGGCGACGCCGCCCATCGAAGACTGGGATAGCTGGCTGCTTCGTTTATGGCAGGCGCACACGGTGACGAAGGCCGATGCTCCGTTGCTGCTGACCAGCCTGCAGGAGCGCAGCGTGTGGATGCGCATGCAGCGGGACGATGCGAAGCTGCTGGTATCGCCTGAGGGCATGGCCGCGCTCGCCGAGGAAGCCTACGCGCTGCTCTGCGCCTATGAAGCGCACGCGGAGCGCAATCGGCAATGGGGGCAGACGGATGCGGAGCGTTTCCGCCATTGGGCAGACCTCTTCGACCGCGAGTGCGCGAAGCAGGGTTGGATGAGCCGTGCGCGCCTCGAGTCGCGCGTGACGGAAGCAATAGGCAAGAACGGGTTGCCGCTGCCGGGCGAAATTCTGCTGGTCGGGTTCGATCGTATTACGCCTGTGCAGCAGCACCTGATTGCGGCGCTTGTGGCACAGGGGACGAAGGTGCAAATCGGCACAGCGGATTCTTCTGCTTCACATCCGCGACTGCTACGCGCGACCGATCTGCGCGATGAGATTACAGCATGCGCTCACTGGATTCGCAGCATGCTGGAAGAGAATCCTTTATTCGAAGACAAACTGCCGGTGCGGATTGGCGTTCTTGCGCCCGATCTCGCAGCGGTGCGCAGTGAGATCGAGCGGATATTTCGTCGCGTGCTCATGCCCGAAACAGATGACATATTCGCACCGGCCGCGAGGATGCCCTTTGAGTTTTCACTTGGGCAGCCGCTGGCGAGCGTGCCGGTTATTCGCGCTGCTCTGTTGTTGTTGCGCTGGATCGCGAGCCCGCTGCGCGAAGAGGAAGCCTCGTGGCTCCTGTTGTCGGAGTTTCTGAGCGCAGGCGGGAAGCAATATCTGGCCCTCGGTCGTTTTGATGGATTGCTGCGCAATTCCGGCTCGATGTCGCTGGAAGTCCCATTGCCACATGCGTTGAGAAAGCTGAGAGGCGTCCGCTTTCCTGCTCTCGAAGACCTGCGGGCGCGGCTTGAGAGCATGTTGAAGATTGCTGCAGCGAATTATGTCAGCGAAGAGATGCGTACGCCGAGCCGCTGGGTTGATCTCGCTCAGTTTCTTCTGCAGCAGGCCGGCTGGCAGAGCGGACAACCGAGAGGCGAGATTGACTTTCAGGCGCGCGCGCGGTGGGAGCGGCTGCTGGATGAGATCGCGCTACTCGACTTCGATGGCCGGCGCATGGAATATCACGAATTCCTGGAAGTACTTGAATTGCAGGCCAGTGAGACCATCTTTGCTCCGGAATCCCACGGCGCACCGGTACAGATCATGGGTGCACTGGAAGCCTCGGGGCAGCAATTTGATGCGGCATGGTTTCTGGGCGTTGATGATCAGAGCTGGCCAATGCGTGGAGGGATGCATCCTCTGCTGCCGGGCGATCTGCAGCGGCGTGCGGGAATGCCGCATGCGACAGAGGACGGCGACTGGAAACTGGCGCAAGCGGTGACAGAGCGCATCGCTGCGAGCGCGAACCCAGGTCCCGGAAACGGGACCTGGGGCACCCAGACCCCGTTGGTGACCTTAAGCTACGCGCAAAGAAATAAGGATGGCGATCTGCGTCCGTCGCCATTGCTTTCGTGGGTTGTACCGGACATGGCGTGGGAGCAGTCTTCGGAGTTGCTTGCCACATTGGGTGCGGTGAAGGCTTCTCACGCCGCGAGCGAATTGGAGGAGGTTGTCGACGACTCCGGCGTAATCACGTGGCCGCGTGAGCAGAGCGCCGGAGGAGCGTCAGTGCTCAAGGATCAAGCTGCGTGCCCCTTCCGCGCCTTTGCGATGAAGCGCTTGAATGCCGAAGAGCTGAATCGCAGCGAGTGGGGGCTGTCCGCGGCTGAACGCGGAAAGCTGCTGCATAAGGTGATGGAGCGGATCTGGTCGCCGGAGCAGGGCCGGCTGCACACGCTTGGAGATCTGGAATCGGCAATTGCAAACGGCGAGCTCAACGCCGTAATCGAAGGCGCAGTTGCCGGCGTCTTCGCGCCACTGATTAACGAGCATCGCGATGACAAATGGATGGAAGCATATCTCACGGGCGAACAGCAGCGATTGCGGAGAATGTTGGAAGAATGGCTCCGGATTGAGGCAAGACGCGTGCCGTTCACGGTGGAGGCCTGCGAGAAGACTCTGACTGACGTGAGCGTAGGCGGACTGAAATTGAAGCTGCGCGCCGATCGCATCGATAACGTGGGAGCGGGGCGGCTTGCTGATGGCCAGCGACTGCTGCTCGATTACAAGTCGGGAGAAGTCTCAACCGCGGATTGGAGAGGCATGCGGCCGAATGATCCGCAGCTTCCTCTCTACGCAGTTTTCGGCAATGTCGAGGCGGTATGCGGCGTGGTGCTGGCGCGGATTCGCGCAGGAGAAACCGGCATTGAGGGCTGTGTGAGTGATGCGCGCACGCAGCTTTTTGCCGATGCCGGAATCAGTTCAAAGCTGATGAAGGATCCATACAATGCGGCGATGCGCGAGGAGTGGACGACGGCCCTGCTGAATCTCGCTGAAGAATTTCTGCGTGGCGATGCGCAGGTGGATCCAAAAGAGCAGAAGAAGACCTGCGCGTATTGTCCGCTGCCGGGGCTGTGCCGCGTGGCGGAATTGAATGAAGAGCTCGACGATGACGAGAGTGCATTGATGGGTGCGGACGATGAATGATGTCACGATTCGTCCGGCCGATGACCTGGCGAACGATCTGGAGCAACGCAGGCTTGCACTTGAATTGTCGCAGGCGTTTATCGTGCGCGCTCCGGCAGGCTCGGGCAAAACGGACCTGTTGACGCGGCGACTTCTGAAGCTGCTGGCGGTTGTGAATGAGCCGGAAGAGATCCTGGCGATCACCTTCACGCGCGCGGCGACGGCCGAGATGCGGTCGCGGGTGCTCCAACATCTTGAAGAGGCGGTCCGTGCTCCACATGCACAACTCGATGAGGACGAGCGTGTCACGCTGGCGCGCGCTGCGCTGACCAACTCCGAAGCGCGCGGCTGGAGACTTCTGGAACAGCCGCAGCGGCTGATGATTGAGACCATCGATTCGCTGTGTCTTCGCATCGCGCACGGTCAGCCGCTGCTGTCGCGCATGGGTGGGCGATTGAATCCGATCGAGCGCGCGGAGCTGTTATACGCCCAGGCGGCGCGACGCACGCTGGAACAGCTTGGATGTGCAGACAACCCGCTCAACCAGGCGCTCACTCATCTGCTGGCGATGCGAGACAACAATCTGCAGGACTGCGAGAAGCTGATTGCCGGAATGCTGGCGCAGCGCGATCAGTGGATACGGGCGTTTCCTTTAGTCGAGGATGTGGACTGGGATGACGTTCGGTTAGAACTTGAGCGGCCTTTTCGCCGCGAAGTGAAAAGGGCACTTGAGGAGGTGTATCGACTGCTCGCAACGGAACCGTCGCTGGCCAACGAGCTGGTGGAGCTGGCGAACTATGCGGCGGGTAACAGCCCCGAGAAATTTGGATTGCTGTCTGGGATGGGGTCACTGCCTTCTCCGGAGAAGCTGGCGGTGGAGCACTGGGCGTGTATTGCCGAGCTCCTGCTGACACAGGGTGGCGAGTGGCGATCGGGATTGACGAAGGCGAATGGTTTTCCCACCGGAGGCGCGCGGGAGCGGCAGCAGAAGCTGCGGATGCAGGCGTTGTTGGGACGCCTGCAGGTAATTCAGGGGCTCCGCGATGTGCTGGGAGGGCTGGGGAAGCTTCCGTTGCTGCGCTATGACGAGGATCAGTGGGAGACGCTGCGGTATCTCTTCATGACGTTGCGGCGCGCCGTGGCTGAGCTGCGTGTGATCTTCGCGGAAGAGAATGTCGTCGATTTCGCGGAGCTTGGCATTGCGGCGCGGCTGGCGCTTGGCAGCACGGATGCCAATCCTGATTTGCTGTTGGCGCTCAGCGGCGGCTTGCGGCATCTGCTGGTGGATGAGTTTCAGGACACATCGCGAAGCCAGTTCGACCTTATCCGGCTGCTGATGCGCGTCTGGGAGGAAAACGACGGGCGCACGTGCTTTCTTGTCGGCGATCCTATGCAGTCGATCTACATGTTTCGGCAGGCAGAGGTGGAGCTGTTCGAGCATGTGCAGTTGCACGGGATCGGGGGAGATGAGTCAACGATTGCATGCGAGCTGGTTCGATTGTCCACGAATTTTCGTTCGCATGCGGGGTTGACGGATGCATGGAATGTGATCTTCGAAGCAGTCTTTGGCAGCCGCGCGCCAGTTCCCTTCTCTCGCTCCTATGCGTTTGAGGATGCCCTGCCTGGAGAGGCGCTGCGGATTTATCCGCAGGTAATTGGAGCGGCGGACCGCAAGGTGACGCCAGAAGAAAAGGATGAGGCACAGACCCGCGAGGCACGGCAGGTGCTGAAGATTGTCGAGCAGCATCTGCCTGCGATTGCGCGGGCGCAGGCAGAGGGCGGCGAATATCGCGTGGCGATTCTGGTGCGGGCGCGACAGCATCTGGCAAAGATTGTGCGGCTGCTGCGCGAACGCGGAATTCCCTTTCGCGCCGTTGAGCTTGAGACGCTGGCGGAGAGACAGGAACTGCTCGATCTGCTATCGCTGACGCGGGCTCTGCTGCATCCTATGGATCGAGTCGCGTGGCTCTCCGTTCTGCGCGCGCCGTGGTGCGGGCTTACGCTGCGCGATCTGCATACGCTCACCGGCGCAGACAACCGTGAGTTGAGAAACAGGCCGATGCTGGAGTTGATCGATACGCATCTGCATTTGCTGGAGGGCGACTCGGCCGAGCGTGCGACGCGAACCGTGGGGGTTCTGAAGCAGGCGCTGGCAACGCGTTTTCAGGGACTGCACGCGGCATCGTTCTCACTGTGGATCGAGCGGACGTGGCGCAGTCTCGGCGGGCCGCTGTGCGTGGATGCCGCGGCATATGAGAATGCACAAACATACTTCTCGATGCTGGACAGTGTTGCGCCGGATGGCATGACGTGTATGACAGAAGATTTCGAGACGGAACTGGAGCAGCTTTATGCGCAGCCCGATCCGACGGTAAGCGAGCGCGCAGGAGTCCAGTTGATGACGATCCACAAGGCCAAAGGCCTGGGTTTTGACGTGGTGATTGTGCCGCGGCTCGATCGGAAGGCGGCTTCCGACCAGCCATCGCTCATCTCATCCGTGGAGAGGACGAATCCCGCAACCGGCGACGATGAGATCCTGGTGGCGCCGATTGGACCGAAGGGCGACGAGAAACATCCGACATATCGCTGGGTACAAAGGCAACGCACGGCGCGGCAGGACGAGGAGGTCAAGCGGCTGCTGTATGTGGCCTGCACGCGGGCGAGAAAAGAACTGCACCTGCTGGGGACGGCGACGATGAACGCGTCCGGTCTGAAGGGAGGCGATGCGAAGAGTTTACTGGATGTGGGATGGCCGGCGTTTCAGGCAAAGTTTGAGGAGGCGGTCAAGGACAAGGCGGCTACACCTGGCGTCGTGGATTTTCCATTGGCCGATGTGGAGCAGGCAACTTTGTTCGATCTGTTTGACCTGGCGGCAGGTGCGGAGAGCAGGACTGAGCTGACGCTGAAACGACTGACCTCGAGCGTGGACCTGCGGCCGCGATTGAAGAATGTAACAACGGAGAGCACATATTCGGCGAAGGCAAGAGATGAGAGCGATTTTGTTCGTCTGGAGGGTACTCGACGGGCGCGCGTTCTTGGGAGCGCGGTCCACGCCCTGCTCGACCAGTTAAGCCGGGGAGCGGAGCTCTTCCAGTTGCAGCAGCACGCGCGAAGCATTCTGCGAACGGCGGCGTTTGCAGGCAACGCACTCGACGAGGCTATTCATGAAGTGATGGCGGCTGTGGAGAATTGCGTGAAAGACCCTGTTGGAAGCTGGATACTTGAATCGCATCCGGGGGCGCAATCGGAAGCGTCGTGGACCAGTTGGGCGGGGACGGGCTGGGAGGATGAGACGCCGCAGACCTTGCGAGCCGATCGCGTCTTTCGCGCGGGCGCCACACCCCTCGAGGCGGGATCGGATTGCTTATGGATCATCGACTACAAGATGAGCGCCCCCGCGGGCGAGGCGGTCGAAGCATTCCTCGCTACACAACGGGGATATTATGCGCCGCAGCTTGCGAGATATGCCGAGGCGCTTAAAGTGCTTGAAGGCGAGGGCACTCCGCTACGGCTGGGGCTTTATTATCCGCGACTGGCGCGGTTCGATTGGTGGAGTGGACTATGAATAGACTTTTACTCTTCGTGGCTTCCTTCCACGTCCGAAATCATGACGCGTGAGGCACCCATAGCACGGGTGGG
>DATAQX010000086.1:0-4364 GCA_036264455.1 Silvibacterium sp.
TCCGTGATGAAGTAGGCCTGGTACTTTTCCTGGATGCCGGTTGAGTAGCCGGAATTGTCGACCATCGAGACGAGGACGTAGAACCCATCCGCAAAGCGGACGCCGCCCGAGTTGCGTTCCTGCGTAGTTGCCGATTGGCCGCGGAAGAAAACAGAGCCGGGCAGAATTTTGGTGACATCGGCTGGATGCAGAACCGTGTCCGGTTGGGCTGGGGATGTTTGCGCGATGACCCGCAGTGCAGGCGTGACCAGTACGGCAAGAAACAGAAGCAAAGTGATGTGAGCGCGCGCGGCGAATTTCATGCGTGAGAAGTCCTCCTAGAGCAAAACCAGGAATGCTCTGTCTTTTTCAGTTTGTGCAAGGTTGCCGCTTCCTGATGGTCGCGTCAACTCCAGTTCAGCGACTCCGGGATACATCTTCCCTGGTTTTGCTGTAAAGGTGCGGCAAGTATAAACCGGTGCGGTTGCCGAATGCAGGTCGCCGTATACGCCGATGAGAGAGGAGGATACACGCGAGAACGTAAAAAGTAGGCGGCCCGCTTGCTGCGGGGAGGGCCGCCGCTGTTCAAGCTAAACGTCAAGACGATTGGCTGCGGCAACGCGGCCGTACCAGTGGCCTGAGTCCTTTATGGTGCGGTTCAGCTCACGGAAGTCGACATAGACGAGGCCGAAGCGCTGGCTGTAACCCTCGGCCCATTCGTAATTGTCGAGCAGGCTCCAGGCATGATAGCCGCGCACGTCTGCGCCGTCCTTGATGGCGCGGGCGAGCTCGGCCAGGTGGCCGCGATAGAACTCAGTCCGCCGCGGTTCGGGTACTTTTTGGGGATCGCTCGGCAGGGGACCGTCCGAGTAAGCGCAACCGTTTTCGGTGATCTCGATGATGGGGCGATTGTATTCCTTCGAAATGCGCGTGACGATGTCGTAGATGCCCCAGGGCCAGACCTCCCAGCCGTTATGGGTGATGGGGCCCTCGTTCGGCATCACGTCGTTGTACTGAGTGTAGGGACTATACGGCGCGGCCGAGATGACATGGCGGTTGTAATAGTTAATGCCGATCCAGTCGAGCGGAGCCTGCATGATCTTGCTGTCGCCGGGGCGCACGCCCATGATTTCGTACGGTGGGTCGCCCACGAAGGCCTTGGGATATTCGCCATGAATAGCCGTCTGCAGAAAAAATACGTTGTTCATGGCATGGTAGCGCTCTGCGGCGGCACGATCGGCTTCACTATCGGTTGCGGGCGCGCCGGGTGACATGCTGAAGGCGCTGCCGATTTTTGCCTTAGGCGCCGCCGCCTTCATGGCGCGGAAGGCTTCGCCCTGAGCCAGGTTCACCGTATGTGCGGCCTTCAGGAAGAGCTTTGGATCCTTCTTGCCCGGTGCGTGAATGCCGATGGCGTAGCCGAGATAGGTGAAGACCCAAGGCTCGTTGAAGATGGCCCAGGTGGTGACGCGGTCGCCCAGAGCCTTGGCGACGATGCCGGCGTACTCGGCGAAGTGATTGTATGTGTCGCGATTCGGCCAGCCGCCCTGGTCTTCGAGAGCCTGCGGCAGATCCCAGTGAAACACCGTGCACATGGGGCGAATTCCGGCCTCCAGCAGCGTGTCGACATAACGGCTGTAGAAGTCGATGCCTTTCTGGTTCACGGAACCTGTACCGGTAGGCTGAATGCGCGTCCAGGCGATGGAGAAGCGAGCACTCTTGAGGTTGAGCTGCTTCATGATGGCGATGTCTTCTTTGTAGCGATGGTAAGAGTCGCAGGCTACATCGCCGGTGTCGCCGCCCTTCACCTTGCCGACCGTGTGCGCGAAAGTGTCCCAGATCGACGGACCTTTGCCGTCTTCCTGCCAGGCGCCTTCGACCTGATAGGAGGCGGTTGCCGACCCCCAGAGGAAATTTGCAGGGAAGCGAGCGCCGCTCACGTCGATGGCTGGTGAAGGCGCGCTGCTTTGCGGGATAAATGAGGACGGAATGGCGAGGCCGTATCGGGAGAATGCTGCGCTGCCGGCCAAGGCAAGAGAATTGCTGAGGAACTGACGGCGATTGATCAAAGCGAAAGAGGCTCCTTAACGGAGACATCCTAGCATCCACCAAGAGCTTAGTAAATTAGTAAAACTGTTTACTTCAGCAGGAAACGGCACTTGCGTTTTTGCCGGAATGGGGCAATGGGAGCATGCTCTCAACGAAAACGAGCAGCAGGACTCCGGCCATGGCGGCCAGAGGCACGATGAATGCGGCACGCAGGGAGCCGGTATGCGCCGAAAGAAGGCCGGTCATCCAGGGGAGGACTGCGGCGCCGGAGCCGCAGATAGCGAAGATCCATCCGGCGTGCCGGGAATCGCCGATACGGGCGAGCAATCGCGCTGTGGCGAGTGGGAAGACCGGGGCGCAGCCGAGTCCGGCGAACGCGACCGACGCCAGGCTGATTGCCGCCGAGTGGGGAAATAGCAGGATCGAGACGCCAATCAGCGCCGCGACGACTCCGGCAATCAGGACCGTCAATTCTGAGATGAAGCGGAAGAGCAAAGGGAGGATCGCGCGACCCAGAACGATAGCCAGCCAGAATACGGAGACGAAGGAACTGGACTGCGCTGGACTGAGATTGGCAAAGCGATGCGCATAGGTTGCGATCCAGCCGAAAATCGCGGTTTCTCCGCCGACATAAAGGAAGAGAAGCAGACTGAAGAGCACGAAGGTCGGCAGGTCAGGCTTCTCGGCGACGCCGGAATGCTCTTGTTCCGTCTGCTGCCTGCTTTCCCTGAAGCGAAGCAATGGGATAAAGACGGCAAAGACCGCAAGAGCGGAGAGCGACAGCCCCAGCACGAGAAGACGAATCATTCCGGTTCGATCTGCGACGGCCACGAGCTGCGGACCAAGGACAGCGCCGATTCCCCAGAAGAAATTGACGCGCGTCAGCAGCGTGCCGCGCTGGGTGGGTTGTTTCGTGCCAAAGATGAGATTGGTCGCGGTAGTGGCGGAGCCCAGCCCTATTCCTAACAGGGCAAACGCGAGCAGAACCACGCCGTAGCTTCCCAGGGCAAGAGCTGCCAGGCCGGCGGCGATGGATGCGTATCCAAAGACCACACAGCGATGGCGAAAGTGCGAGGCGAGAACAGCGCCCACCGTCGACGCGGCGAACTGGGCTGCGAACAGGGAGCCTGCCTGCAGATCGGTGAGCAGCCAGCGTGCGCTCAGAATAGGCAGGATTGGTCCAAGAAGGACGGTCGCCATGCCGGCGACGATGAATCCGAAATAAAACGGGGTAGCCGGAGGCGGTTCAGAACGAGATGCGGTTACGCGGCGTGGCATGGGAGCTGTTTCAGCCGTGGCGGGGAATTCGTTTTGGATTCGGCGGCATGGTGGATTCGCGAATGATGAGCTCCGGGACGATGGCCACGTGTAGGGGATAATCCTTCTGACCGTGCAGGCGCTGCAGCAGGATGCGCGCCGCGGTGGTTCCCATGCGGCGCAGCGGCTGGCGGATGGTGGTGAGGCTCGGGTTGTGGTAGGCCGCCCCCTGAATATCGTCGAAGCCGACAATGGAAACATCCTCGGGCACGCGCAGGTGGTGGTCGTGAAAGGCGCGTATGGCGCCGATGGCGGCGATGTCATTGAAAGACATGAGCGCGGTGAAGGGCCGTTTCTGGGCGAGAAGCTGTTGCACGACCGGGTAGCCCAGCTCCGGCGAGGAGATGTTGAGCTGGAGCTGAATCGTCAGTTCGGGGTGTACTTCGATGCCGAGCTCTTTGGCGACGGCCATGAAGCTCTTCCAGCGATCGTTGGAGTCGGAGCTGAAGGTCTGGCCGCGCATAAAGGCGATGTGACGGTGTCCGAGCTGATGAAGGTGCCGCAGCGCGAGTTCCGCAGCACGCCGGTGGTCGAGCGCGATGTTGGTTACGCCTTTGATCTTCTTGTGGCCGGCGACGGCGACGACGGGGATGGGCAGGCTGTGCTGCAGAGCGGTGTCGATGGCAATGAAGCCTTCGACGGAACGGTCCATGAGCAGGCGAGGGTACTCTTCTATAAGGTCGGCCTTTCGGCGATGACTGGCGGCAAGATAAAAGTAGCCCTCCTCCAGCAGAACCTCTTCTATGCCGTCCATCACCAGGACGGAGTATCCGTCGCTCAGCTCAGGAACGAGGACGCCGATGGAAAAGCTCTGCTTGCGGCGGAGCGACCGGGCATAGAAGCTGGGGCGATATTCGAACTTCTGCGCGGCGGCGAGTACGCGGTCGCGGGTCTCCTGCGGGATGGAGCGCACTCCGGGCGCGTTGTTTAATACCAGCGAGATCGTCGCCGGGGAAAGATCGAGGTAGTCGCCCAAAACCTTGAGGCTTATAGGGCGGCTGTGTATGAACTGGTTTTTC
>DATAQX010000112.1:0-7125 GCA_036264455.1 Silvibacterium sp.
GCGCCTCGTCTGATGGATCCTCCTCCGGAGCCGAAAGTGCTGTATCCGCAGCCGCGGCTCGATGCGGAGGAGGGTCTCGCCATCATACGCGGCAGCACCTTTTTTGCAGCGACTCGCAATGGCGACCTGATGCCTTCTGGAGCGCCGCAGGTCGGATTGTTTTGTGACGACACTCGTTTCCTCAGCCATTTGCAGCTGCACGTGAACGGTCAGGAACCAATCGTTCTTTCCGCGACAACCATGGGTTCAGATACGGCAAAGGTGGAACTTACTGTTCGAGGTGGTTCAGTTGCGGGGAACAACCTGGACCTTCCGATCAACTCGGTATACATCCATCGCGAACAGGTTCTAGAGCGCGACTGGCTTTACGACATTCTCGACTTTCACAATTACCACGATGTTGAAGTTGTGCTGAATGTCGAGCTCTTCTTTGCCGCCGACTTCATGGACATTTTTCAGGTGCGCGGTCTTCTGAGGGGCAAGAGCGGTCAGTATTTTGTTCCTCAGGTGCGCGAGTCGAGTGTGCGGTTTCTCTATGAAGGACTGGATGAAAGGCGTCGTACTACCGCACTCCATTTCACGCCACTACCGCAATTCCTCGATTCACAACGTGCGCAGTGGGAGCTACAGCTGCTCCCTCGTGCGGGCAATAGAATCGTCACCACGATGACTATGAACGCGAGCGCGTCGCATCAGATGGAGTTTCAGCAAACCGCTGCAGCGCGGCAAAGCACCCTCGAAGAGGCACGCCTCGCTTCCGTAGCACAACATCGACGCTGGGCCGACAGTTGCACGCGGCTGCGATCTGACAATCGAATATTCGACGTCATGCTCGAAACTTCGGCTGAAGATTTCTACGCCTTGCGAATGCCGGAGGAACGCGGAACTGCCGTGGCCGCTGGTGTGCCGTGGTTTGCTGCGCTGTTCGGGCGTGATTCATTGTTGAGCAGCTACGAGACTTTACTGCTTGATCCTGAGCTGGCGCGAGGCACCTTGCGAGTGCTCGCCAGTTACCAAGGCGAGGTGTCAAACGACGAACGCGACGAGGACCCCGGCAAGATACTCCATGAGCGCCGTTCAGGTGAGATGACGGCTACACATGAGGTTGCATTTGGGCGCAGTTACGGATCAGTCGATGCGACGCCGCTGTTCCTCATCCTGGCCTACGAATATTTTCAGTGGACCGGAGACCACGCACTACTCCGTGAGTTGATGGAGCCCCTTAAGGCGGCGACGAAATGGATCCTGGATTACGGGGACCTGGACGGCGATGGGCTGATCGAGTACTGCCGACGCAATCCGAAAGGTCTCTTCAATCAGGGGTGGAAAGACTCCGGAGACGCCAATCGCCATAGCGATGGAAGAGTCGCTCAGCCGCCCGTCGCATTGATTGAGGTACAGGGATACGCCGTGCGAGCACTTCTCGGGGCTTCCCAGCTCCTGGGACTGCTGAACGAACCCTCTCTAGCAAATCAGGCTAAGCAGAGGTCAGATGAGTTGCGCGCTCTCATCGACGAACGCTTCTGGCTTGAAGACCGCGCATACTACGCGATGGCTCTCGATCGTGAAAAGCAGCCCCTCCGCGTAGATGGTTCCAATGCCGGTCATCTGCTCTTTTCTTCTGCGATCACAAGTCAGCGTGCGCGGCAGGTTGCCAATCGCCTAATGACAACCCCGTTATTTTGCGGGTGGGGCATCCGTACACTTTCCAGCGAAGAACAGTATTTCAATCCGATGAGTTACCATTGCGGGTCGGTATGGCCTCACGACAATGCCATCATCGGGTATGGAATGGCTCGTTACGGCCTACATCACGAGGCGTCGATCGTTTTCCAGGCTCTATACGACGCCGCGTTGCATTTTCGTGAGTATCGACTGCCGGAACTCTTCTGTGGAATTGACCGTCAACTCAAAAGCGAGCCCGTACATTACCCGGTATCCTGTTCGCCGCAGGCATGGGCAGCGGGAGCGCCTTTCCTTCTGCTCACGGGCCTGCTCGGACTTCAGCCCTGTGCCGATCGGAAAGAGCTGGCCATCGTCAACCCGCATCTGCCACCATTTCTGACATCTCTCCGAATTGAAAACCTGCGCGTCGGATCTTCTCGGATTACGCTTGCCTTTGAACGAGAAGGAGAACGCACGAATTGCAACGTCGTGGACGTTCAGGGAGACCGGATTAAGGTCAGCATAGTTTTTCCATCGGACGTCGCCTGATTTGATTGGGTCGATCCGCGTGATTTAACGTGAAGTCGGTCAGAGTATTTATCCCTGCGTTTGAACGGGCCGGGGTACTTGCGATCAGCGCTGTCGTCGTTCATATAATCGTCCGTTTCATACAGGCTTCCTAGACGCCATGAGTGCGATACCGTGTTCCTCTCATGAGAACCATCGTTTTTGGTCCAGCACCGGGTGAAACCTCCTCCAATACACCAGCTATGAGGTTGGACCGTTTCGTGCGCGGGTCTTCGATGACGAATGCCTCACGATCGCACACAGTTGCAAAGGACGAGCGAGAGAAACGTCCTCAAGTTCATGGATGATCCCCTTCGTCGGCGATAGACCACGGTTACGTCTGCGAAGCGGTCAGAGTCGAAGGAGCGTCCGGCTGCCGGTCGATGGTTTTCCACTCCAGCAGTTTGAGATCGAGGACAAAGATTGCGTACATGACCGGCAGCTGCAGCTTGGTGACAATCGTGGCGACGAGCAATCCGCCGATCTGGGCATAGCAGAGCGGCTTCCATAATGGGCCACCGTGCAAGGCCAGCGGAAACAGCGCGAGCACGGTGGCGAAGACCGTGATGAGCACGGGCCGCAGGCGGAGAATTCCGGCGTCGATGATCGCGTTTTCGAAGTCGTCGCCTTCGTAGTGACGTTCTTCAATGTAGTCGAAAAGCACTATGGAGTGGCTGACAATGACGCCCACAAGGCTGGCAACTCCGAGAAAGGCCATGAATCCGAAGGGCTCATGCATGATCCACAGAGCGCAGAAGGCGCCGATCATCCCATAGGGAGCGGCAGCCAGAACCACGAGGGGCTTGATCGCATTCTTGAATTGAAAGAGCAGCGCCAAGAAGACGGCAGCGAAAGAGATCGCCATCACCATCGACATGTTCCTAAAGCCGGACTTAGTCTTGTCATATTCGCCGCCGATCTGCAAGTGATAGCCCGGCGGCATAGAGGCCTGCAGGGCGCGCAGACGCGGCATCACTTGGTTTATAACCTCGGAACTGAGATGTCCGGCAGCGGGAAAGCTGCGTATGTTCATGGTGCGGAACTGTTCCAGGCGGATGATGCGTCCATTGACCAGGTCATGGTCGATCTGGGAAAGCTGCGTCAGTGGGACCTTGGAGGTGTCCTGCGAAGCGTAGACATAGAGGTTCTGGATGTCGGAGAGGCGCGCGCGTTCGCTCATGCGCATGCGGGCAACTACAGGTATCTGCTTTTGGCCCTCCTGCAGGGCAGCCACGGTGGTTCCGCTGATGCCGGCAACCGAGGAGTTGGCCACATCCATATTGGTGATGCCGGATAGATTCGCCCGGTCAGGATTGACAGTAAGTGCCACCTGAACATTCTCGTCTCCCCATTCATTGCGTGTACGTTCCGAGAGCGGTGAAGAACGTAAAATCTCTTCGACCCGGTCGGCGATCTTGCGTAGCTGAAGGATGTCTTCGCCTTCCTGCGCGGCATTGACATCAGCGGTGCTGGAGACGCGAATCTCGATCGGATAGTCGATTGGATTGGTTAAGAGCTGCCGTGCGTCCATACGCGCGCCTGGAATAGACGCGGACAAAACAGGTTGGAGCTCGCGGATGAACTGCGGGGTGATCTCTTTATCCGAGACCTCGATCAAAATCTGCGCATAGTTGAGCTGCTGGAGCTGTGGCGAGGCGGAAAACCAGAAGCGCGGACCGCCGCCGCCAACGAAGGTGGTGATGTAGCGCAATACCGGCTCACCGTTTTTCTGCTTTGCGTGCTCATGCGCGAACTTTGCCGCCTGCGTCCTGACTGCGTCTTCAACCTCGCCGGCAATTTTGTTCGTCGTGCTTAGATTGGCATCATTCGGTAACCAGACGTCGATGTACGACCAGTATTGAACGTCTTCCGGAAAGAAGGCGGAATTGAGGCGCGAAAACACAAAGACGCCGAAGGCCAGAAACAGAAGAGAAGCAAAGAAGAACTTCCAACGATGCGCGATGGAGTAGCGGGCGATGCGCGCGTACCAGCCGTAAAAGCCGTGCACGCGCATCTGCTCAATGCTCTTCCCCGGCTTCTTCTCCGGACGCAGGAGGTAATAGGCGAGAAAGGGTAGAAAGGTCATGGAGACCAAACGCGACGCGATCAGCGAGCAGGTCATGACGATGGGAAGGCTGTGGAGGAACTCGCCGGTATTCCCCGTGACCATCAGGAACGGCAAGTAGGCAACAATATTCGTTACCGTGGAATACATAATTGCCGTGGCCAACTTGGTGGGGCCGAGCCATGCGCCAACGATGCGTGGATGGCCTTCCGTCAGCGAGCGCTTAATGGAGTCGCCAGCCAGCACGGGATCGTCAACCAGGAGGCCAAGGGCGATGATGAGGGTTGCGACGGAGACCTGCTGAATGTCGATGCCCAGCAGGTACATGGAGCCAAAGGTCATAGCAAGTGTGACAGGCATGGCGATGGCCATCAGCAGCGCCGAGCGCCACTCCCAGAAGCCCAGCCACGACACGAGCACCACCAGGATGATGGCTTCGTTCAGCGCGTCCATGAACAGATCGATGTTTTCCTTCACCTGCAAGGACTGGTCGGAGGTGCGGACGATGACCAGGTCTTCCGGAAGATATTGCTTGACCGCCGCGAGGTCGGTGTCCACGCTCTTACCGAAAGCGCCGATCTGCGCCGCATCCTTCATGGGCATGGCTAGCGTGACGGCGCGGCTGCGGTGCCAGGTGCCGCTCTTGTCGGCCCAGGTGAGATAGTTCAAGTAGCGCGCTGGGCTTTGATATCCGCGTGAGATATTGACTAAATCGCGTAAATAGAGGGGGCTTTGCCCAGCAGAAGACGATGTGCCGACGATTACGTCGCCAATCTCATTGGCGCTGGTGAACTTTCCTGAAGGATCGATCTGGATGGACTTGCTACCCACTTCGATCTGTCCGCCGGGCAGCGTAACGTTGCGCGCAGCGAGAATGTCTTTGAGATTCGATGGCTGCAAGCCATAGGAGGCAAGCTGCTCCTGCGAGTAGTCCAGGTAGATCTGCTCCGACAACACGCCTTTGCGGTCAACCTTGGCTACCTCCGGAGCGCCCTGCAAGGTACGGGCGATGAGGTCGGTGTAGTCGTCAAGCTGCCGGTACGAATATTTATCGCCAGCAACTGCCGCTAGCTGCGGCTCCGTCTGTGCCGGATCGCGGATGAAGGCAGCGTGCCACGCGTCGGGATGAATCTCGGAGCGGTGGAGATTCTCTTCGACCCAGCGATCCCCGAGTGTGCTGAGCTCTTCGTCGCTAAGGCGCGAGGTGATGTCGACACCGATGAAACCACTACCTTCAAAATAGTGCGGATCGGTGATAACTCCGCTCTCCTTCGCCGAGCCGACGACTGTCGTCAACGAATCGCGCACCAGATTCGCAGATACCGAGACGGGAAAGGCGTAGACGACGCTGATGCGCGGCCGGGGGGAATGCTTCGGCTCGGCCGCTCGCGTCTGCCGGATGGCGTCGGCAACCGACCTTGCACGGACTGCAATATCGACGGGATTTGCAGGAGGACTGGCAACGGTCAACATCAGCGCCGCCGTGTCACCGAAGTCACTGTTGAACTGGATAGGGCCAGCACCCTGTGGCAGCTTGGGATTGAGGGCGTTCAATTTCAGATTGATATCGGCGAATTGCTTCTTGGTATCGGAGACGGTGTTGTCAAGCTGCACGTACACCAGCGAAAGTCCTGGAAAACTGATTGAGCGAATGCCGAAGTCAGAAGGCAGCGGCGCCTTGATATAGGGATTCTGCGCCATGGTCTGTTCCACAGGGCGCGTTACCAATTGCTCGATCTCTTCCGCGGTGGCGCCCGGCCACTGCGTGCTGGCTACCGCCACGCGCACAGGAATCTGTGGGTCTTTGCGCTTGGGCATGTTGTGATATCCGTACCAGCCCCAGAGCACAGTAGCGATCAGCAGCACGAAGGCGACCTGCCGATGCTCGGTGAAATAGCGAGCGACGTTGTGCGTCTGAGCGATGTACTCGTTTTCGGATTTGTGACTCATGCTCTTAACCTGCGCTTCGTATCAGCTTTGCCCGTTCCGTATTGCTACGGAATCACACGCATGGAATCCCCATCTTTGACAAGCGAGACGCCCGTCGTCACCACCCGCTCTCCCGATCGAACGCCGTCGCTTGCCGCAATCACGTTCCCGTACACCTTACCCAGAGTGATAGGCCGAAGCCGTGCCGACTCTATTTCTCCGTCACCCTGCGCCACGATGACGGCAAAGCCATCGGCCTGCCGGGGATTGCGCACCACAGCTGAGATCGGAACCGCGAGGACTAAATGCGGCAATCGTTCGCCCTCAACAGCGAGTGCTGCGATCATGCCCGCCTTCAACCGATTAGCCGCGTTCGGAATGGTCACTTCGACGGAAAAGACACGACTCTTCGGGTCGGCCGAGGAAGAGATCGTTGTCACTCGGCCGGCGAACTGCCGTCCGAGGGCCTCGTTTGAGAGGCTCAGGGGCTGGCCCAGCTTCACATGGGCGACCGCGGTATCCGGCAGGCCGAAGACAGCTTTGACAGTGCGGGTGTCCGCGATGGTGAACCCGTTGGTTGCAAGGCCGACAAAGCTGCCCACGTCGACGTTGCGTTTCACGATCCAGCCGTCGAAAGGTGCGCGCAACGAACAGTATCCAAGGGCGGTCGTCGCTTCGCTAACGTCGGCCTTCGCTCCGGAGACGGCAGCGGCAGTGCTGTCCAGCTGTGCCTGCGCAGAGTCGTAATCCGGCTTGGTGGCGCTCTGTGATCCATACAGAGCGGAGACGCGGTCAAAGCTGAGTTTTGCCTTCTCGTATTCAGCCTGGGCGCGAGAGAGCTGCGCGTTGGCTTGCTGCAGCTTGTCGCGATAGCTCTGCTGACGGACGACAGCGAGCAC
>DATAQX010000227.1:0-9649 GCA_036264455.1 Silvibacterium sp.
GGCTTCAGCAGCGTGGAAGGTATGGCGATCAATGTGTAATCGCAAGTGACGCTGGGAAGAAGGACGGTGTCCTTCTTCCGGGCAGGCTATGATTGAGAGATGAATTCGATGACGTATCGCGTTGTGCTAATCCCCTCAGAAGAAGGCTTTGCGGTTTCCTGTCCGGGTCTGCCCGGCTGCTGGTCGCAGGGCACGACTGAGGAAGAAGCGCTCGACAATATCCGGGACGCGATCAGCGAATACCTTGAGGCGGTAAAGGAGCTTACTCGCGGCCAGGACGTGCGCGAAGTTGAAGTCATCGCCAGCTGATGGGAAAGCTTCCGGGGATTGCACATCTACATGCGGTTCGTGCCCTTGAAAAAGCTGGGTTTCGAATCTTGCGACAAGGCAAACACATCGTGATGACCAATGGCGAGCGAATCCTGACCATTCCGCGCCATAACCCCGTGAACGCCTTTACCATGGGTGGAATCATTCGCGACGCCGGGCTTACCATCGAACAGTTCCGCGAACTGTTGTGAGATGATCCTCAACCTCGTCCATCTCGGCCGCGTCGACTACGCTAGCGGACTCGACCTCCAGAAGCAGCTCGTCGAGTCCCGACACGAGAATCGGATCGGCAACACGCTCGTCCTGCTCGAGCACCCGCCCGTCCTCACCCTGGGACGCAACTCTGACCGCGCCAACATTCTCGCCAGCGACGAATTCCTCGCGTACCGCGGCGTCGAGATCCACGAGATCAACCGCGGCGGAGACGTCACCTACCACGGTCCCGGCCAGCTCGTCGGCTATCCCATCCTCGACCTGCGCAGCTTCACCCTCAACCGTCGCCGCATCGGCGCCGTCGACTACGTTCGCCTGCTCGAAGAGGTCCTGATCCGCGCCCTCGGCGACTTTGCCGTCGCCGCACAGCGCATCGCCGGGCGCACCGGTGTCTGGACAATCGCCGGCGGCTCCATCCCGGAGAAGAAAATCGCCGCCATTGGCGTACACATCTCGCGCGGCATCACCTCGCACGGCTTCGCGCTCAACGTCACGACCGATCTGCGCGACTTCGACCTTATCGTGCCCTGCGGCATCTCCGACCGCCCCGTCACGAGCCTCGAACTGGAAGCCGCCGCAGATTCAACGCTGCCCACAATGGAAAACACCATCAACGCCGTCGCCCGCCACTTCGGACGCGTCTTCGAACACCAGGTCCTGTGGCTCGAATCGGACCAGTTACAGGCTGAGTTACAAGCCAGCAGATAAGCCGGATTTTACTCCGCACGCAATGCCTGCATCGGCTCGGTCGAGGCGGCGCGCGTGGCCGGCCACCAGGCGGCGAATAATCCGGTCAGCACCAACACACCGCACATAGCAGCCAGCGTGAACGGACCTTGAGAAGTAATTCCGGGCATGAAATGGCGCAGGAACATTCCTCCGGCAACCGACACCGCAACACCAGCGATCAGGCCCACGCCTACCAGAACCCCCGCCTCGCGCAACACCATGCGCAGAATATCGCCGCGTTCTGCGCCGATCGCCATGCGCACACCAATCTCTTTCGTTCGCGCGGCAACGGTAAACGACAGCACTCCGTAGAGGCCGGCCGCGCCGAGCGCGAGCGAGATGAGGCCGAAGCCACAAAGCAGAATCATGCTGAAGCGCTGCTGCGCGATCGAGGCGCTGATGACCTCGTCCAGCGGTTCCACGCTGAGCAGGGGTATGTGGGCATTCTCCATGAAGATGCGGCGAGCCGCGGAAGCCACATCCGTCTGCGCCGATCTGGTGCGCACCACCCAGCTCACGCCCAGCAAACTGTTTCCCATCTGGCTGAATTTGTCGGGTATCTGCGAGTAAGGCAGGTACATGATGCCGGGCGCGTCCATGTCGAGAACCGTCTGCTTCACATTGCCGGCTACGCCGACGATTTCGCGGACCGGATCTTCGAAACCGGGGCCCATCAGAGTACCGATGCGGACGTGCTGGCCGATCGGGTTTTCACCCTTGAAGTAAGTGCGCGCGAACTGCTGGTTGACGATGAGAACGGGCGCGGAGCCGTGCGTATCGGACACCGCGAAAGCCCTGCCGGCGACCATGGGGATGCTCAATGCATCGAAATAGCCTGCGGTGATCGGAATGTATTTCTCATCCCACGCGTCCTTGCGATCGGTGGAGCGGCCGGGGATATCGAAGGGGATGTCGGGAACCAGTTGAGTGGGCAGATCGATGACCGCCGCAGCCGACACAACGCCGGGCAAAGCTTCCAGACGGCCGGTGAGCTCGTCCAGGCGCTGTCCGAGCAACGCGCTGGACGCGGCCTGCTCGTTGGTAAAGTTATTTTTGAAGGTGAGCACGTTCTTCGCCTCGAAGCCCGGAGGCGTATGCACCAGCTTCCAGAAGGTGGTGAGAAGCACGCCTGCGGCAGCCATGAGCACCAGCGCGACCGCCACTTCGCTAACCACGAGTGCCTTTTGCACGGGATGGCGTCCGGTCGCGATCTGGGTGGTATTCACGCGCAGGGCTTCATTGAGTTGCGTACGCCGGCTCTCGAAGGCAGGCACCAGACTGAAGATCAATGCGCAGATAAAAGTGAGGACTGCGGCAAATGTAAGTGCCGGACCGCCGATATCCATTGAACTGAAGTGCGGCAGCTCCAGTGGGCTCAGACGCATGAGGACGGGAGCGGCTAATCTCGCCAGAAAAACGCCGGCAACTCCTCCGCCTGCGCACAGAATCGCGTTCTCGATAAGAAGCTGACGCAGGATACGCCACCCGGAAGCGCCTAGAGCCGCCCGCAGGCTCATCTCGCGTCGGCGCGCGATCGAACGCGTGAGCAACAGGCTGAGAATGTTGGCCGAAACGATGATCAGCAACAGAAGCACCGCGCCCATCAGGATTTCGAGCGCCGGGCGTACATTGCCGACCAGAGAGTCGTGGTAATCGAGCGCGCGCTCCGTTTCGTACAGGTCCCACAGCACTGGATAGCTGCCCTTGAACTCAAGCTGCACTCGCTTCAGATCGTCTTCCACCTGCGCACGCGTGACGCCGGGACGCATCCGGGCTACAACGTTGTAAAGCTGGGCGCGATCTCCCGGAGACTCGGTAATCTGGAGCGGCGTCCAGACATCCACCTTTGCATCCAATCGAAACTCAGGACGGGCAACGCCAATGACGGTATAGCTTTGATTGCCCAGCGTAATAGCGCGCCCCAGAATGTTGGGATCGGCGGAGAAGCGCTGCCGCCAGAGCGCATCGCTCAACACCGCCACCCCGGGCGCATTGGGGATCGTGTCCTGCGCGCTGAAACCGCGGCCCATCTCCGGCTGCATCTGGAACACATGGAAGAAATCGGAACTAGCGCGAAGGTCTTTCACCGGAACCGCGTTCTCGCCCTGCACCAGATTCACGTTGCTGGGAATGTAGTCGTAGGCGGCGACCGACTCAAGGGTGCGGTTGGTGCGACGCATGAAAAGAGCCTTGGTACCGGAAAAGGCGGCCCCGCCGGCGCCGCTTGGATAGATACGCTGGATGCGCATCAGTTGCTCAGGATGCGGAAATGGCAGCGGACGAAGCAGAACGCTGTAAAGGATGAGGAAGACGGTGAGGTTGGCGCCAATGCCGAGGGCCAAGGTGAGAATGGCTGCCGCCGTGAAGCCCGGCGACTTGCGCAACTGCCGTGCTGCAAAGCGAATATCCTGATAGGGCGATGGCATCGGAGACTCTCCTGCATCGACACCTGCACGCGTGGGGCCATCAGGCGTCGGTTAGCTTTTCCTTGAGAGTCCGCGAGATGCATGAGAACGCCAGGCATCGCCCCGGCTCTACTGCCCATTTCCAAATTCAGATGTCCATTATCGGGCAACTAAAAACTGCCCTCGACTAATACCGGTAGACCCGCGCCTCCCACCCTTTCAGGTGCAGCGTGGAAGTATTCGCCTCTGTACTGCCCAGGTTCGTCATCAGCAATTGCGTTGGCTGCAATCCTCCCGGAATTGCGTAGTCAACCGGCTTGTCCGAAAAGTTCAGCACGACGAGATACCGCTCCGCCCCCAGCGTCCGAATGTAGGCAAAGATCGCCGGATTCGCCGGGTCCAGATCCTGATATGTCCCGTACACCAACGCCGGCGTTTTATGTCGCAACGCGATCATTCCCTGCGTGTAGTGATAGACCGAGTCCGGATCCTTCAGCTCCTCCGCCGCATTGATCTCGTTGTAATTCGGATTCACCGCCAGCCACGGCTTCCCACCGGCCGTAAACCCGCCGTTGGCCGAACCATCCCACTGCATCGGCGTCCGAGCATTATCACGACTCATGTGCCGCAAGTTGGCGAGATAATCCGCTTCGCTGACCTTACCTGTGACCACATCCGCCTTATAGCCGTTTTTCGCTTCGATATCATTGAAGTCCTCGATCGACTTGAAGGGATAATTCGTCATCCCCAGCTCGTCGCCCTGGTAGAGGAACGGCGTGCCCCGCAGCGTCAGCAGCATCGTCTCAATCAGCTTGGCAGATGCCACGCGATATTGTGGCGAATCGTTCCCAAAGCTCGACACCAGCCGCGGATTGTCATGGTTCGAAAGAAACACCGTGTCCCAGCTGTGGGCATCAAGCTCCATCGCGTGCTGCGTGTAGATCGCCTTCAGCTCGGGCAGCGTCCAGCTCTTCCATTGCCGGCTATCACGGTTGATGCGCACCGCATCAAAGTTGAAGATCATGTTCAGCTCGTGCCGGTCGTCGCCCACCATCAGCGGCGTCTCTTCGAGCGAAATGCCCAGCGCCTCGCCCACCGTCATCACGTCGTACTTCGACAGCACGTTGCTGTTCATCTCCTGCAGATACTCATGCATGTGTGGTCCGTTGGCGTATGCGCTGCCCACATTTTTTAGCTGCTCCGGCGTCAGGTCTGGCAGCCCCGCGGGTTTCGAGATCAGCGGGATCACGTCCATACGGAAGCCGTCTACGCCTTTGTCCAGCCAGAACTTCATCAGGTCGTAGACTTCGGCGCGAACCTTGGGATTGTCCCAGTTCAGATCGGGCTGCTTCACCGCGAAATAGTGCAGGTAGTACTGCTCCGTCGCCGCGTCGTACTGCCAGGCCGACCCGGAAAAGAACGACGGGTAGTTATTGGGCGGCTCCGTTCCACCCGACCCCTTGCCCGATCGCCAGATGTAGTAATCGCGATACGGATTATCTTTTGATTTTTTGGATTCGACGAACCACCGGTGCTCATCCGAGGTATGGTTCACCACCAGGTCGATGATCAACCGCATTTGCCGCTTCTTGATCCCCGCCAGCAGCGCATCGAAGTCCGCCATGGTGCCGAACTCCTTCATCACCTTGCGGTAGTCGCGGATGTCATACCCGTTATCTGCATTTGGCGAATCGTAGTGCGGACTCAGCCAGATCACGTTCACCCCCAGCCCTTGCAGGTAATCGAGCTTAGACGTGATTCCCGGCAGGTCGCCTATCCCGTCGCCATTCGAATCCTTGAACGACCGTGGATAAACCTGGTAGACCACCGCTTCCTTCCACCAAGTGGGCGTATAGCCGTTGATGGTCTTCGTTTCCGGCCTGGCCGCATCTTGCGCGTATACGCTCCCAGCCAGCGACAGCGCCAATACGGCGAGCAACAGTGCAATTTTCCTCAAGCAACTCCTTCTTCCTGAACCAGTCTATGCTGAACGATGCCGCATGCTAAACTCCAGCCAAATTGGAGGAGCGGATGAACTCTCTCTTTAGACGTGGTGCGGCTCTGGTCGTAGTGCTGTTAGGAGCTTTTATCCTGCTGCGTTCGCAACAGGCCGCTCAAACTCAGCGCTTTCCACAATTCGACAATGAGGACGTGAAGGTGTGGAAATCCGTCGTCATGCCCAACGCCCCGCTGACCATGCATCGTCACGATCACCCTCGCGTGATTATTGCCCTGACCGGTGGCACGATGAAGATCGTGGACCAGAGTGGTTCATCGGAGACCCACGTCTGGGAGACAGGCAAGGCCTACTGGCTGCCCGCGAATCCCCCGAACACCATGCACGCCGACGTGAACACCGGCGACAAGCCGATTGAGGTAATGGTGGTCGAGCTCGAAAAAGAGAAGTAAGCACGGCCCTGTCCGCCCGTGCGAACCCTACTCGTATCGCAGCGCCACCATCGGGTCCACACGCATCGCCCTTCTCGCCGGAAAATAGCAGGCGGCCAACGTGACCAGCGTCAGCAAGACCGCGACGCCCGCGAAAGTCAGCGGATCCGTCGCGCTCACTCCGAAGAGCAGCCCGTTCATCACGTGCGTCAGGCTCAGGGCGCCAGCCAGACCCACCGCAATGCCGATCAACGCCAGCCCCATCCCCTGCTGCATTACCAGCGACAAAATCGATCCGCGCTGCGCCCCCAGCGCCATCCGGATCGCGATATCGCTTGTTCCCTGCGTTACGAGGAACGACATCACGCCATAAATACCAACCGCTGCCAGAATCATCGCGAAGCCGGCAAATGCGCCCAGCATCGTCATGGCAAACCGCTGGCGCGCGACGGAGTCATGGACCCGCTGCTGCATCGTCGCAATGTCAAACACCGGCACATCGGCATCGATCGCATGCACCTGCTCGACGATCGAATTGGCCAGTGCCGCCGGGTCGCCTGTAGTTCGCGCCGTCACAAACATCGTGCCGTTTCCCCACGAAGCATAAGGAAAATACGTAACCATCTTTGTATCAATATCCAGACCGTATTGCTTCACCACCCCGACCACGCCTGCGATCGTCAACCAGGGCTCTTTGTCTCCCTGCCGGATGCGCTTGCCCACCGCATCTCCCTTCGGCCAGAAACGCTGTGCCATTTTCTCGTCGATCAGCACGACCGGCTGCGATTTGTCTGTATCCGCCGCGGTGAAGAACCGTCCCGCGATCAGCGGCATCTCCATCGTTCGAAAGTAATCCGGTGTCGCCGAGCGCTTGTCCACCTGCAGCTCAGGAGCATCCTTCGGCGGCACGTATCCCTCGATCTCCATGCCTCCCCAGCCGATCGACGGCGTGAGCGGAAGCACCGAGACAGCTCCATATCCGGTCACACCCGGCAGACTTCGCACCCTGTCCGCAAGATTGTCGTAAAGCTGGATTCTCTGCGCGTGGTCCTTGTATTTCGGTCCGCTCGCCGCAATCTCCATCGAGATCACGCCATCTGGATTGAAGCCCGGCGGCACACTCAGCAGGCGCACAAAGCTGCGAATCAGCAATCCCGCCCCGGCCAGCAGAGTCAGCGACACCGCCAGCTCCGCAATCACCAGCGCCCCACGCAGCTTGTCGTGCTTCACGTTCAGGCCGCCCGCGTGCGAGCTTCTTCCGCCCGCCTTTAACGTCGTGTTCAGATCCACCCGCGAAGCGCGCAGTGCCGGCGCCAAGCCAAAGACAATCCCCGTGAGAAGCGAAATCGCCAGCGTAAACGCCAGCACCCGCAAGTCCATCCCGATCTCGTCCAGCCTGGGGATATTCCCCGGATGGATCTTCTCGACTACGTACAACCCGCACGCCGCGACCACCAGCCCCGCTACGCCCCCCATCAGGCTGAGCAACACACTCTCCGTCAGCAGCTGCATCACAAGCCGCCCTCGTCCCGCCCCCAGCGCCGTTCGCACGGCAATCTCCTTCTGCCGCCCAGTCGAGCGAGCCAGCAGCAGGTTGGCCACGTTGGTGCACGCGATCAGCAGCACCAGCGCAACGGCGCCCAGCAGGATCAGCACTGCGCCGCGCACATCGCCCACCACCTGCTCCATCAGCGGCACCACGCTGATCGTGAAGGTGCGGTCGCGATGCTTCTCCTCGCGTAGCCGCGCGGCAATGATGCTGATGTCCGCCTGCGCCTGCTGCATGGTCACGCCTGGTTTCAGCCGCGCCAGAACGTTGTAATCCTCCGGGCCATAATCCAATTCCTCCTTCGCGTCCATGGGCAGAGGCATGAAGATCTCTGCCTTATCGATACCGCCGATCACCGGAATCACTTCGTGGCTCAGCCGGAACTCCCGAGGCAGTATGCCAACAACGGTGCGTGGCTTTCCATCGATCGTAATGCTCCGCCCCAGCAGATTCGGATCGCCGCCGAAGGCTCGCTTCCACAGTCCGTAGGTCAGCACCACCGTGTCCGGCCTGCCCGGCCGGTCCTCGTCCGCTGTAAAGATGCGGCCCAGCAGTGGCTTCACGCCCAGCATGGGCAGCAGGCTCGAAGACGCTTCGATGCCATCCACCCGGATCGCCTTCGAGAGTCCACTCAGCGTGTAGCCTTCGCCGATTGCAATCGCCGTCTCGTCGAAGACGTGGTTCTGCGTCTTGATGTCGTGGTATTGCCCCGGCGACGGCCAGTCCTGCGGGATGCCGATCCCCGGCGAGCGCAGCCAGAGAATCGCCAGTCGGTCCGGATGCGTATATGGCAGCGGCTTCAGCAGCAGGGTGCTTGTAACGCTGAAGATCGCCGTGTTCGCACCGATCCCGATCGCCAGCGACAGCACAATCACAAACGTGAGCCCCGGATTCTTCATCAGCATCCGGATGCCGTAACGCAGATCCTGAAAAACTGTCCGCACAAAGCCTCCCTGGCCCACCCGTCTTCGAGTGACCACTGCTTCGATTGGCTCTCAGTATAGGACCGTGACGCTACAGGACGGAGGCTCGCGTTGAGTTCCACGATAACTACATACCTGCCCTGTCCATTCACTCATCATTTGGATGAACCAGTTTGAATCTGGACCAGCTTGAATCCAGCGAATGGGCGATTCTCGAATCAGAATCTTTGTCGACACTATGAGTCGTAATACTCATCGAATCAGAACCTTGGTAATACACAGGGAACGGGATTACCACCAGACCGTTTTTTTTGCAGGCAACCAGAACTCCCATCACATTCTTCCGACTATTCAGGTACGAGCGTTCTCCGGAACTGGCCCGGACCTCGATACGAGACCCCAAAGCGCATCGCATAGGGCTTCGATCGAAAAACGAAAAGTGCCAGTCGCTCCTTACTGCTTGCCATCCGCTCGCAGGCACAAAGTCCGACGGCCAAAGGTGGATATATGGAGATTCTGCGCTGGATGCGTAATCTTTCCCTGATTGCGATGTTATGTGTGCTGCCCTGCGCGTCTTTTTCGCAGGTGGCAGTTGGAGTTTCGATCGCTGCGCCTCCCCCGGTACTGCCTGTGTACGAACAGCCAATCTGCCCGGGAGCCAACTATATGTGGACCCCGGGTTACTGGGCCTGGGATCCCACTTCTGGCGGCTACTACTGGGTGCCGGGAACCTGGGTCATGGCTCCCGCCGTGGGGCTGCTCTGGACCCCCGGCTATTGGGGCTGGGGTAACGGCGGCTACGCATGGAATGCCGGCTATTGGGGCCCGCAGGTGGGCTTCTACGGCGGCGTAAATTATGGCTACGGATATACCGGTTCGGGCTTCTACGGCGGTCGCTGGAATGGAGGCTATTTCAGCTACAACACTGCCGTCATGCGCGTGGACAGGACCGTCATTCATAACACCTACGTCGATAACACCTACGTTCGCGACGTTCACGTGACCAATGTGAGCTACAACGGCGGACGTGGCGGCATCCAGGCCCGTCCTACGCCGGCTCAGGAAGCCGCTGCACATCAAAGGCGTTTTGGCCCAGTGCAGGCGCAGACCCG
>DATAQX010000266.1:0-2332 GCA_036264455.1 Silvibacterium sp.
ATCGGGTGAGTCATTCTAATCCATGTCAATTTCTCGGTTGCGCGCGAATGACCAACAACCCGGAATGTATGGTCCGCCGCCTTGCTGCAAGCGAAAAGTGAGAGAGGCGTGTAGGTCTGCGCAAATGTATTCGGCCTTTGATGGAGTCGAGACTCCGGGCCAGGATGGAATGCGCTGCGCTCCGTTCCCCATAAATTACACAGTCTTGAAAGACTTTTTCCGAGTTCGGGTTTGGGGAGCGCCGGGTTGGACCGTTGTGCCATCTCCTGTTCGCCAGCAGACCTGGCAGGAACTAAATTCCGCCAGTAGCCGCTGGTCTGCGGATGTGGGAATCGCTTTCGCGATTTCCAAGCCCGGCGTTAGCCGGGTGTCATCTGCAGGCCAGTCATGTCGGCCAGCAGTGGAGGCCTGTAGACCTGGCCGCTGGCGAGCACGGCCCATGCCATGCGTGCCATCTTGTTGGCCAGCGCCACGCCGACTACGTTGTAGTGGCTGCGCGAGGACAGTTCAGTCAACCAATGCCGCAATCCAGAGCACTGCTTGTCCCGGTACTTCAGGACAGCCCGCGCGCCCTGAACGAACAGTTTTCGCAGATAGCAGTTGCCGCGCTTACTAATGCCGAGCAGCGTCTGCTTGCCTCCGGTGGAGTGTTGGCGTGGAACCAGTCCAACCCAGGCGGCGAACTCTCGGCCCTTGCGGAAGGCTGCACCATTTCCGACTGCGGCGATGATCGCAGTGGCTGTCAGTGGGCCGATCCCAGGAATCGCGTCCAATCGCTGACAGGCTTCGCTCTGTTGCGCAGCTTTTTGAATCAGCATCTCAGTCTGCTCGATATGAACTGCCAGCTGTTCCAGTTCCTGCTTCAGTTCGCTCAGCAGAAAACGCAGTACGCCTGACAGAGAAATCGAGCCGTCTCCGAGGATACTCGGCAAGGCTGCATCCAAATGGCATCTTCCCGTCCGCACCGTGATTCCCCGCTCCAGCAACAAGCAACGGATCTGGTTCACGGCTGCCGTCCGCCGGATGATCCAGCGCTCGCGGACGCGGTGCAGAGACTGCATATCCCGCTGCTCATCGGTCTTGATCGCTACAAACCGCATCGTAGGGCGGATGACGGCTTCGGCGATTGCCTCGGCATTGATAAAGTCGTTCTTGTTGGTCTTCACAAACGGCTTTACATACTGGGCTGGCATCAGGCGTACCTCATGCCCTTGCTCACGTAGAGCTCGACCGAGGAAATGGGATCCGACACAAGCTTCCATCCCGATCAGATCCACTTGTACGTTCGAAGTGAAGCGCAGAAGTTGCGCGCGCGAGAACTTCTTGCGCACCACAACCTCTCCCCTCTGGCTCAAACCAACAAGATGAAAAACCGTCTTGCCCAAGTCGATGCCAATCGCTTGCAGCTTCATGGGAAGCCTCCTTGCCACCCTTATACCCACCCGGCGTCAAAGGCGGACCATCCCATTAATAACCACTCGGTACTGACGAGCAGGCGAATGTCGTTAGCACATAATATGTCCGGTGTTTTTAGCAAGTGAAGTGTCCGCTTTTGGGGCGGCAAGGATGGATCCATGCGCGAGAGCATGGAGATCTATTCGAGGACCGCAGCGGAGCGGGCGATGAAGTTACACGAAGTGCTGTTGAGAGCCTCAGCGGGGAAGATCAAGTGGTGGCAGGCTGCGGAGTTGATGGGCATCAGCTCGCGGCAGATGCGTCGCTGGCGGAAGCGTCTGGAAGAGAACGGGCCCAAGGGCTTGCTGGACCTGCGACGAGGGACACCGAGCCGGCGGCGTGTGCCGAAGGCCGAGGCCGATGAGGTTTTGATCCTGTATCGGGACAAGTACTTCGATCTGAACGTACGGCATTTTCATGAGAAGCTTCGCGAAGACCATCAGATCGGATTGAGCTACACGTGGGTCAAACAGGCTTTGCAGGCGGCCGGTCTGGTGAAGCGCAAGGCCAGGCGCGGCGTGCACCGCAAGCGGCGTGAGCGCCGTCCTCTGCCCGGCATGCTGTTGCACATCGACGGCAGCGATCATCGCTGGTTTCAGGATGAGCGTCGGCACGATCTGATCGTGATCCTGGATGACGCAACGAGCGAGATCTATTACGCGCAGCTGGCTGAAGAGGAAACCACCGCCACAGTGATGGCCGGATTACGCACGGTGATCGAAGAGAAGGGACTGTTCTGTGCGCTCTATTCCGATCGTGGAGCGCATTTCTGGTTCACGCCCAAGAGCGGAGGCAAGGTCGACTATGAGCGTCCCACCCAGGTAGGCCGCGCCATGAAGGAACTGGGAGTGCAGATGATTCCGTCCTACTCGCCGCA
>DATAQX010000354.1:0-8617 GCA_036264455.1 Silvibacterium sp.
GTTCGGCGATCTGCCGGCAAGCGGAATCTTTATTCGCCATGTGCGCAATCTAGAGGTCAGCAATGTGGAGATTGCGACGGCACAGCCGGATGCGCGGCCGGCGTTCTGGCTAGCCGATGTGGATGGAGCGGACTTCTTCCGCATACGCGTTCCGAACGGAGCGCCGGCGTTTGATCTGCGTCGGGTGAAGAACTACCGCAGCTTCGGCAGCCGCTCGGTTGGAGATGTGTCATTCGACAGTGTGGAAGCGCGCAAAATCTAAGCCTGGTCCTTCCCACTCCTTCGCAAAGTGTCCGAAGGGATAGTTACGCTAGTATCGGCTTCAGGGCTTGATTTCGATCCTTGAGAGAACCGGCGGAATCTCAACCTCGACGTAATCACCGTCGGCGAGATGATGTACCTCTCGAAGGCGGATATCAGTGGCGACTTCGATAAGGTTTTTAGGGTGCGGCCCGTGACCGGTCTCGTTCAAGTCCGTGCGCAGCAGAAAGGCAGGCCGGTTGAAAATGCTGCAGGGGACAAGATTGACTGAGACCCGTCCGCCGTATTCTTCCTTTTCGAGACGCAGTCAACCCGGTGGTAACGACCAAGGCTCATCGAGCAGAACGTTCAGAGTTCCTGGATAGAGGTGCATCCCTGTCTTGCGGAAATAATGGTCCTCGAGTCTTTTAATCCAAAAGGAAAAGTTGCCGAGGCCGCTGACGACCTTTCCGCGAAGCAGCATGGGTTACTTGTCGCGGGCGACGACAAAGTCGGGAACCCAGAGCAGGGCGCGCTTGAAGTCGGAGTCGGGCAGATCGATGAGGGCCGCGCGGGCCGCTTCGGCATATTGGAAAGCCGCGTTCATCGCGTAATCGACCGATCCGTGGCGGGTGAGGATGGCAAGAATCTCGGCGTGGGTGACGGCGTCGAAGTTCTGGTCCGTGAGGACGGTTTGAATGGCAGCACGCTCGGCGTCGGTCGAGTTTTCGAGAGCATGGATAACGGCGAGCGTTGCCTTACCCTCGCGCAAATCGCTGGCTACGGGTTTGCCGAGCACTTCTTCCGTGGCCGTGAGATCGAGCACATCGTCGACGACCTGGAAGGCCATGCCGAGCGCGCGGCCATAGTCGCCCATCTGCTGCTCGGTGGCTTCATTGGCCAGGGCCAGGACAGATCCGAGCCGCATGGAGACTTCAAAAAGGCAGGCGGTTTTTCGGTAGATGAGAGTGTTGTACTCATCTTCAGTAATTGATTGGCCGAGCTTTTCCATCTGCAGCAGTTCGCCTTCGACCATTTGCTGGGTGAGGCCGATGAGCAGGTCGAGCACGCGAAAATTGCGTTCGTCGAGCGCGACCCGGAAGGCCTGCATGTAGAGCCAGTCACCGGCGAGCACGCACTTGGCATTGCCCCAGGTGGTATTGGCCGAAGGGCGTCCACGCCGGGTGTCGGCGGCGTCGATGATGTCGTCGTGGACCAGGGTGGCGCTGTGCACCATCTCCACGACCGCGCCGAGGCGGATCATGCCGTCTCCGGAATAGCCCTGGGACTTGGCGGAAAGCAGCAGGAGTGATGGGCGGATGCGCTTGCCGCCGCCCTCGCGCAGGTATTCCGAGATTTCCGTAATGGCGGCGACGGAGGAGACGGCGTCCGAGCCGAATTCGCGCTCGATGGCGCGGAGATCGCCGTTGAGAAGATCAAAGACTTCTTTCGCCGTCGCTATGGCCAGTGTGCTCACTCGGGCTGGTTGGGTTCCGGTGCCTTTCCTAGTTTGTACGGTAATTCGTGAACTGCATATCGATGCCGAAGTCGTGACCCCTCAAAAGAGCAATGACTTCTTGTAGAGTATCGCGATCTTTGCCACTGATGCGTACTGTATCGCCCTGAATCGACGCCTGGGCCTTTTTCTTCGAATCCTTGACGAGCCGGACGATCTCCTTTGCCTTCTCCGAAGCAATACCCTGCTGGAGGGTAATTTTCTGCCGAACACTCGAGCCTGATGCCGGTTCAATCTTGCCGTAGGTGAGGGCTTTAAGCGAGATGCCGCGCTTGACCAGCTTGTGCTGAAGGATTTCTGTAACAGCATTAAGCTTGTATTCATCGGCCGAGGCAAGCTGGATGGCGTCGTCGCCTTCGAGGCGGATTTCAGAGTGCGAGTTCTTCAGGTCGAAGCGATTGTGGACCTCTTTCGAAGCCTGGTCGATCGCGTTGCGGACCTCCTGAATGTCGACCTTGGAGACAATATCGAAGGAATTGTCGGATGCCATGTGATGCTCCTTCCCCTTAGATTATCCGCTTCTTCCGTTGGTCTTGCGGTCAACGACCATTTTCTGCTGTGACTGTTGTACCGAAAAAGCGGTGAAAGTTTTCAGTTGTAAGTAAAGCGGCTTCATCTGTCGCGATGGACTTCACCTCAGCGACCTTGGCGGCAACCTCGGCGACCCAGGCCGGCTCGTTGCGTTTGCCGCGGTTGGGTACAGGTGCGAGAAAGGGCGCGTCGGTCTCGATAAGGATGCGATCGAGCGGAACCTGCGCGAGCACGTCACGGATGGGTTGTGCTTTTGGAAATGTAATATTGCCGGCGAAGGAGATAAGGAAGCCGAGGTCCATGGCGTGGCGGGCGTGGGTCCACTCGCCGGTAAAGCAGTGCAGGATGCCACCGAGCGCAGTGCGCGACCACTCGGATACGAGCGTGTCGAGTGTGTCGTCCCAGGCGTTCGTGGAATTATCCGAAGGCCGGCAGTGGATGATGATCGGCTTCCTGTGAGCTGCCGCGATCTCCATCTGGCGCGTGAAGACGGCCTTTTGCACGTCGCGGGGTGAATGGTCGTAGTAATAATCGAGGCCGATCTCGCCGCAGGCTAGGACTTCGGGCTGATCCAAAAGCTGGTTAAGTTTGGTGTAGGCAGCATCATCAGCGAGCCGGGCTTCGTGCGGGTGAACTCCGGCGCTGGCGTAGATGGTGGGAACGTTGGGCCGGTTTGCATACTCGCGGGCGAGATCGAGGGCCTGATGCATAGTGTCCGGCCCCTCGCCTATACCGATCGAGAGAATGGTTCGCACGCCTGCATCCCACGCACGCACGAGCAGCGCGTCACGGTCGTCAGCGTAGCGCGGACTGTCGAGATGGGCGTGGGAGTCGATCATTCGGATTTATTTAAGGCGTGCGCCGATTTCGACATCTTCAAGGAAACCGGCGAGGACGGGCTTGCCGGCTTCGCCGAGCGAGGCGGCGACGATCATGCCGTTCGATTCGAGGCCGCGCAGCTTGCGCGGGGCGAGGTTGGCGACGATGACCACCTTGCGTCCTACGAGCGATTCGGGTGTATAGGCCTCAGCGATGCCGGCGAGGATCTGGCGCTGTTCGTAGCCGAGATCGACCTCGAGACGCAGGAGTTTGTCAGCCTTGGGCACGCGCTCGGCGACTTTGATCTGCCCGACGCGGAGCTCGACTTTGAGGAAGTCGTCGATGGTGATCTTGTCGGATACGGATGCGGTTACTGCGGCATCCGTGACAACGGGAGAAGCGAGAGCGATGGACGGCGGTGCGGATTCATCTCCCGCTGCAACCGCGAGGCCGGCCATTTCAGCGGGTGCGGGCAGGGCGACCGTGTTTGCGCCGTCAATGGGCGTTGGTTCAACGACGGGAACCTTGTTTTCGGAAGGGGTGTTGCTCTGTTCGATTTCCTGCATACGGGTAATTGCGTCCTTTTCTGCGCGTGGAAAGACGGGGCCTATTTCGCCGAGCTTCGTGCCGGGTTTCAGGCCGCCCCAGGTAAGATTCTTCAAGTCTGCTTTATGGATGTCGCCGAGTCCGAGCTGTGTCCAGACCTTTGCGGCGGCGTCGGGGATGACGGGATAGACGAGGGCGGTGATGATGCGAATGGCTTCGGCAGCGGTGTAGAGGACAGTAGCGCGGAATGCACATTGCTGCTCATCAGAGATGCTCTCAGGCTGTTTCCACGGCGCGCTGGCCGTGAGATAGCCATCGACAGCAGCAACCATCGCCCACGCGCCTTCGAGTGCGCGCGAGAAGTCGAGAGCATCGAATGAACGAGCGAATGCGGCAATCGCGTTCGGAGCTTCAGTCGCAATTGAGTCTGCCTGGATGCTGACTGCTTCCGGCACGACCCCGTCAAAATACTTGCCGATCATGGTCAGCGTTCGGCTGACCAGGTTGCCATAACCGTTGGCTAGATCTGAGTTGTAGCGCTGCACCAGCGCATCGAAAGAAAAGCTGCCGTCCTGGCCGAAGACGATCTCACGCAGCAGGAAATAGCGCAGGGCATCCGCTCCGAGCACGTCGAGGATGGTTTCTGCGCGCACGATATTGCCACGCGACTTCGACATCTTGCTTTCTTCGAAGAGCAGCCAGCCGTGAGCGACGATGCTTTTCGGCAGGGGTAGCCCGGCGGCCATGAGAAATGCAGGCCAATAGACACAGTGGAAGCGGGTGATCTCCTTGCCAACGAGGTGAATGTCAGCCGGCCAGTACTTCTCGAACTTCGCCTTGTCGGCCGGGTCGTCGCTGCCATAGCCGATGGCGGTCATGTAGTTGGCCAGCGCGTCGAACCAGACGTAGATGACGTGCTTCTCGTCCCCGGGCACCGGAATGCCCCACTTGAAGCTGGTGCGGCTGACGGACAGGTCCTTCAGCCCGGCTCTAACGAAGGCGAGGACTTCGTTGCGGCGTGTCTCGGGGCGGATGAAGTCGGGATTGTTTTCGTAGAGCTCAAGCAGCGGGCGCTCGAAGGCCGACAGCTTGAAGAAATAGTTTTCCTCGTTGACCGTCTCCGTGATTCGCCCGCAGTCAGGGCAGGGCGCGCCGGGCGGGACGTCGACGTAGGCCTCGTCGGAGACGCAGTACTGGCCGCTATAAGAGCCTTTGTAGATGTATCCGCGCTGCTGAAGAAGAGCAAAGAGCTTCTGCATGCCACGCTTGTGACGCGGCTCCGTTGTGCGGATGAAGTCATCGTAGGTGAGGCCCATGCTGTCCCACAAAGCGCGGAATTGGGCCGAGACCTGATCGGTAAACTCCTGGGGGCTGCAGTTCGCCTTCTCAGCGGAGCGCTGAATCTTCTGCCCGTGCTCGTCGGTTCCGGTGAGGAAAAAAGTATCCACGCCCTGGGCGCGTTTGCGCCGTGCGATCACATCCGCAACCACCGTGGTGTAGGTCGTTCCGATGTGCGGGCGCGCGTTAACGTAGTAGATCGGTGTGGTGAGATAGAACTTATTGGACATGCGGGGCAGTAGATGCGCGATCTGAGGTAGAAGTTACTTTATAAGTTTAATCGAATGGGCGCGCGATGTCCCGCTAGCGATAAAGGCAGGCAGCTTAATCGAGATCCGTGATCAGCGCTGAGTTCGAATACAGCGACAACAATGAACCAGTCCGCCTGCTAAAATCGAGTTTTCCCGCATTTTCCACCGACGGTTCCCAAGTGTATTTACAACAGCAGAAAAAGCTTGAAGAGCGGCTTCGCGCAGTTTTACGCGAGCTATATCAAATCGAAACCGACAAAATCGTCATTGAGCAGCCGCCGGAGATCAAATTCGGCGAATATGCGCTGCCGGTGGCTTTTGAACTGGCGCGCAAACTAAAGAAGGCTCCGCGCAAGATAGCTGAGGAGTTGGTCGCGGCGCTGGGCGCAGTCGAAGGGTTCTCGGGCTTTGAGGTTGCTGGTGCCGGATACATCAATTCGCGACTGGATCGCGGTGCAGCCGTGCAGGCGATTGCCGCCGGCGGCGATCTTGACACGTCGAGCGAGCATCTGCACTCGCTGGTCGAGCACACCAGCATCAATCCAAACAAGGCTGCGCATGTGGGGCATCTGCGGAATGCGATTCTGGGCGACACCTTCGTGCGGCTACTGCGCGCGGCCGGACAGAAGGTCGATGTTCAGAATTACATCGACAATACCGGCGTGCAGGTGGCGGATATCGTCGTCGGCCTGATGCATCTCGAGGGTTTGTCGCTGACTGATGTGCAGGCGCTGATGGCTCGTCTCGCTGCTGCCGGCGAAAAGATAGATTTCTACTGCTGGGATCTTTATGCGCGCGTCTCGCAGTGGTATGAGGCGAACGAGACGGAGAAGCAGGCAAGAAAGCAGGTTCGGCTCGACACGCTGCATGCGATCGAGCAAGGTGGGAACGAAGCCGCCGCGATCGGCGACCTAATTTCGATAGCCGTCCTCCGGCGACATCTCGAAACGATGTTGCGCCTGGACATTGAATACGATTTCCTGCCTCGTGAAAGCGAGATTCTGCACCTCCATTTCTGGGAAAGTGCCTTCGAGCAATTGAAAGCCAAAGGCGTGCTCTATTTCGAGACCGAAGGCAAGAACAAGGGCTGCTGGGTCATGAAAAGGGCTGGTTCGGAAGAGTCATCACAGGCAGACGGTCCCGATGAAGACGCGAAGGTCATCGTCCGGTCGAATGGGACGGTCACGTATGTCGGCAAGGATATTGCGTATCACCTGTGGAAGTTTGGTTTGCTGGGCCGCGATTTCGGGTACCGGCGCTTCTTCGAGTACCCCGACCACAAGTGCTGGATTTCGGCGGAGAGCGGCGAGGCCGACCATCCACACTTCGGCGGTGCGCAGGCGATCTACAATGTGATCGATTCGCGGCAGGCTGATCCTCAGGCGAATGTGATCGAAGCGCTGCGCGGACTGGGATACACCGAGCAGGCGGCGCATTACACGCATTTCTCCTATGAGATGGTGGCGCTGACTCCGCGCTGTGCGCTGGAGTTGGGGTACGAGGTTTCTGAAGAAGATCAGGGCCGGCATTATATCGAGGTCTCGGGGCGCAAGGGATTCGGAGTGAAGGCGGACGACCTGATCGATAAGCTGGTCGACGCCACAGGCAGGGAAGTGGATGAGCGGCATCCGGAGCTGGATGCGCGGGAGCGTGAACAGATTGCGAAGGAGATCGCCGTTGGTGCGCTTCGCTACTTCATGCTGAAGTACACACGAAATTCTGTGATCGCCTTTGACTTCAAGGATGCGCTCAGCTTCGAAGGCGAGACCGGGCCATACATCCAATATGCGGTGGTGCGGACGCGCAGCATCTTCCGTAAGGGCGAGACGACTCCCGAGCAGGCACTGGCGGATGTGGCCGAGGTCGACGCAGAGCCCTTCCTAAGCGGCGAGGACGCAGACACCATCTGGCAGGTCTGGCTGAGAGCGGCGAAGACTTCGCTGCTGCTTGACCAGTGCATTGTCACAGCAGAGCCTGCTTATCTCGCGAGACATGCGTTTCAACTTGCGCAGGACTTCAGTAATTTCTACCGCAAGCATCACATTCTGACCGAAGCCAATCCGGAGCGAAAGAAATTTTTGCTGGCAACCGCTGCGGTGGCGCAGCGCGAGCTGATCCGGTCGCTGAAGTGGTTGGGAATCAGTGCTCCGGAAGTGATGTAAGAACAGGCATAGGTGTAGAAAAGGCGCTCCGGAGTGGAGCGCCTTTTCAATCTGCCGCGGTTACCTGTTTACTGGATCGGCTGGCCGGCCGCGGTCATTTGATTCAGTTGCTGCTGGTTGAACTGTTTTACGCCTTCAGGCAGCGGCGCGTAGTTGAGCGATCCCGCGATTGCCTGGCCGTCGGTAATGATGAACTGTATAAAGGTTTTGAGCGCGGAGCGTTTGGCCTTGTCCGGACCGTCCTTGGGGATGATGAGGAAGCTGAGGGTGGCAATAGGGTAAGCGTCGGTGGCGGTGGCGGGTGGGTTGACGATGGGCGTCCGCGGATCCTGGGTGAGCTGCGTAGTGAAGGCATTGATGGCGGCTGTCGTGCTCTGCAAGGTTGGCTCGATGAAGTTCCCGGCCTGGTTTTTTATATGCGCCACGGGAAGGTGATTCTGCTGAGCGTAGGTCAGCTCTACGTAACCGATGGCGCCGGGGGACTGGCGAAGCTGGCCGGTAACGCCTTCGCTGCCCTTGCCGCCGAGTCCGATGGGCCAGCTGACGTTGGTGCCCTTGCCCACCTTGGATTGCCATTCGGTGCTGACAGCGGCCAGATAGGTGGTGAAGGCGTTGGTGGTTCCGCTACCCTCCGCGCGGTGGACGACGACGATGTGTTGCGAGGGAAGACTTATGTCCGGGTTGTCCTTGGCGATGAGCGGGTCGTTCCAGTTTTTGATCGTCCCGAGATAGATTCCAGCGAGTGATTCAGGCGAGAGCTGGATCGGCCGGGAAATTGCCCCTAGGTTGTAAGTGATGCAGACCGGACCAGCGGTCTCAGGGATCTGAATAATGGGTGGCATGCTGGAGAGCTGGTCACCCGTGAGAGGCACATCGGAGGCGCCGAAGTCCACTGTACCGGCTTTAACCTGCTGGATACCTCCGCCCGAGCCGATCGACTGGTAGTTGATCTGGATGCTGGGATGGGATTGGGAGAATTCCTGGATCCATCGGGTCATAACCGGATAGACGAAGGTGCTGCCAGCTCCTGAGATCTGGACATTGCTGGAGGATTTGCAGGAAGTGAGAACCAGAACGGCAAGGGCAAGCAGTGATGCGGTGCGGATTCTGTTGTGCATTTTTTCTCCGGAGCCTGAAGATCTTCAGGCAATGCGATGAGTGGGTACAGGTTTCGGGTTGGACCAGCCCAGTTGGAAAATCTGCGACCGCTCATT
>DATAQX010000369.1:0-13756 GCA_036264455.1 Silvibacterium sp.
GTCCTTGATGAGCTTGGCGCCTCTAAGCCCACTGAATGGGTCTGGGACACCGTCGCCCTCATCCTCAACACGCGCTACAACGACAAACGCACCACCATCATCACAACCAATTATCCCGATCAGCCTCCCGGCGTCGCCAGCGTCAGCGGTCCTCAGCGCGCCATGCGCGAGGAGAGCCTTGGCGACCGCATCGGCGAGCGTATGCGCTCCCGGCTGGCGGAGATGTGCGTCGTGATTGAGATGCGCGGGAAAGACTTTCGCCAGAACGTCAGGCGCGCCCGCTTCGGCTGAAGGACTCGAACCGTAGTCTCGAAGTCACTCCAGCACCACTTCGGCCTCGGTCCTTCCGGTCATGGTCAGCACGATTGCTGCCGCGATGATCAGTCCTCCACCTATCCACGCTCCTGCGCCAAGCTGATCGCCGAGGAGTGTCACGCCGAGAATCGACCCCATGGCCGGCTCGATATTCAGAAACACGCCCGCGCGCGACGCCGGAACATGATGAATCCCCCAGTTCCACAGGAAGGTCGTGGCAGCTGTGCAGAGCAATCCGCTGGCCGCCAGGGCGAACCATACTCGGGAGCTCACCCCATGCACCGGAGGCGGCCCATCCACCAGCGCCACCCAAACCGTCAGCATAGCCAGCCCGCTCAACAATCCGTAGCCGGTGACCACCACCGCCGAGTGGTCCTGCATCAGATGGCGATTGAGCAGAATCCAACCCAGGGCGATCACCAGCGACAGGACCACAAGCATATCTCCCGCCAATGAGGGACTCCCCGGAGTATGAGCGTGCCTGCCGCTCAATGTGATAAGGGCAACTCCGCTGGTCGATCCCGCGAGCGCGAGCCAGCCTTTCCAGTCCAGCCGCTCGTGCGTGAAGAGCGTTGCGCCAATTGCGAGAATCACCGGCATCGTCCCCACCATAAGCGCGGCATGGCTCACCGTGGTGAGAGACAGGCCATAGAACTGAATCAGGAACTGCAGCGGAATGCCAAGAAACGATGCGGTCAGCAACAGCATCCATTCCCGGCGGTTCAAGCCCGGTCTGCGCAGCATGGGCAGAAACCCCAGGCATGCAAAAAGGAAACGGTAGAAGACCATGTGCCCCACGCTGAGCTCGGTCAGCGCGATCTTGCCAAAATAGAAGCCGGTACCCCACAGAGTTCCGGCCAGAGCGCAGGCGCCGTAGCCGAGCGCCTTCGTCGCATTGGCCGATTTTTGTCCTGAGTGCGCGGGCATTTCTATAGCCTCGCACACTCAGAGCTGGCCAATGGCGTGGCTTCCTACCAGATCGCGCAGCGATTCGCAGGGGCCATGGGCTGTCCCGTCTTGCAGCTGAACGCCTTCTGGAATTCCGGAAGGTTGACGACCACTCCATTCACACGAAACTCCTCGGGCGAGTGGGGATCGGTCTGTACACGGAGGCGAAGATTCTCGGGGCGATTGTTCGTGCACCAGCCCTGTCCGTAAGAGACGAAGAACTGCTGTCCCGGCGTGAGATTGCCGTACTCTGCGCCGCCTTTCTTGCTCAAATCGGCGCCCGCTTTCTGCGCGCGGTCGAGATAGGCGAGAAAAGCAAGTTTAAGGCCGCCGAGATCGGCAATGTTCTCGCCCAGTGTGAGCTTGCCGTTCACGTGCAGGTCGTCGACGGCGGTAAAGCCGTTGTACTCTTTCACGACGCAGTCCGCACGCTCCGTGAATTGCTTGCCGTCCGCACCCGTCCACCAGTCGGCGAGGTTACCGTGCGCGTCAAACTGCCGTCCTTCGTCGTCGAAGCCATGCGTCAACTCGTGGCCGATCACGCCACCTGCGTCGCCGTAGTTCACCGCATCGTCCTGAGAAGGATCGAAATACGGCGGTTGCAGAATGCCGGCGGGGAAGTTGATGTCGTTCATCTGAGGATTGTATTCGGCATTGACAGTCGGCGGAGTCATACCCCATTCAGTATGGTCGACGGGCTGACCGATCTTCGCGATGTTGCGTTTCTGCTCGAAAGCAGAAGCACGCTGGGCGTTGCCGAGAGTGTCGCCGGGCTTCACCACGAGTGTCGAGTAGTCGCGCCACTTGTCCGGATAGCCGATCTTATTTGCCACGCCATGCAGCTTCTCTTTCGCCCGGACTTTGGTTGCCGGGCTCATCCACTCCAGTTGATCGATGTCGCGATCCATCGCCGCTTCTATGTCTTTGGTCAGCTCCAAGGTGCGCGCCTTGTCCTGCGGGCTGAAGCGCTGCGCTACATAGACCTCGCCGAGAGCCTCACCGAGAGCGCCATCTACCGCACGCACGCAGCGCTTCCAGCGAGCCTGCTGCTCGGGCTGGCCGGAAAGGGTTTTGCCGTAGAAGTTGAAAGCCTCGTCGTCCAGGTTGCGGGGCAGAGCAGTCGAAGGGACCCGGCGAACCAGATTCCAGCGCACCAGCGTCTTCAGATCAGCCAGATCAGTCGACGCAAGCACCTGGTTGAAAGCGTCGAAGTATGCCGGGGTGGCCACATTCAGCGCTTGCACGTGTGGCAGGTTGATCGCCGCCAGAAAACGGTCGAAGGCGAAGTTGGGTGTGCTTTTGTCGAACTCTGCGAGCTGGGTTTTGTGATACAGCTTTTCCGGATCGCGCCGCTCTACGTTGCTCAGGGACGCGGCTGCAAGCGCAGTCTCTAGCCGAAGAACCGTCGTCGCATCTTTCGCTGCCTGCTCCTGCGATTCGCCGAGCAGCTCAAAAGTACGCGCCACATGCTCCTTGTACTGCTCGCGCAGTTTGACCGATTTCTCGTCTGTCCGCGAATAGTAGCCTTTTTCCGGCAGGCCGAGGCGCGGCTGATCTACCACTGCAATCTCTTGTGCCGCATCCTTGAAGTCCTGATCGGAGTAAAACCCGATCAGGCTTCCCGTGCCATTGAGTTGCAGCCAACCGAGCAATTCGGGCAACTGGTCTTTCTGCGTCACAGCCGCTACACGATCCAGCATCGCCTGCAATGGAGCAAGTCCAGCGCGGTCGATAGCATCCGTATCGATGCAGGCGGCGTAGTAGTCACCAATCTTCTGCTCATTCCGCGTGCGGCCGGCGCCGCCAGCGGCGGCCTTCTCCAGAATTGCCTTCAGCACCTGCCGATTCTGTTCGGCTAGCTCGGTGTCCCTGCCATACGATGATTGATCCGATGGAATCGGGTTCTGCTTCAACCATCCTCCGCATGAATACTGGTAGAAATTGATGCAGGGATCGACGCTGACGTCCATCAACAAAGGATCCAACGCCTTGAGGGTTTTGGCGCCCGCGGCCGTGCTATCCGAGGTCGCGTTTTGTGCGTGCGACCACCCCGCAATAGCCAGTGTCGCCGTCAGGTAGATTGCATAAATTTTCTTATTGCAGATAATCATGAGGCCTCAATCAGGAAGGGATTCAAAGAACCAGAATGTCAGGCAAAGGATGGACTGTAGCAAAGCCTTTGGCTCAAGTCTAGCGATCTGTGCCGCTTAGGGGAAGTGGCGCACGTGACATCAAATCCGTGGGATCAAGGGCGACCCTACGGTTTGCGTAGTCGATTTGCGTACTGAACCCCGGTGCGAAGAGAATGGCGGAGAGAACGCTGCAAATGATCCTTTGCGGTCAACGCGTACGGCTTAGCGTGACAATGCTAGCTCTCTTTGCGTCTGCTGCAATCGCCTCCCAGGGAGAATCGAAGAACAAGCCGGACCCAGGACCGCCGCCAACTGTCCGCATCGAGGTTGGGCCGCTAGGTTATGTCGCGCCCAGCACGGCATATTTCCGTTACCGGTACTCCACCACGACGCTCGACTTCATCGATAGCGATCATCTGCTCTTTACCTTCCGCGACAGCGGGCTGATGCGGCGCATTCCGGATGATCCAGCGGACGATGAGGATCAGATGATTCGCGCCCTGGTTCTCGATATTGCCAGCGGCAAGCCCGTTGAGCAGAGTCAATGGCGTATGCACGACCGCCAGCGCTATCTGTGGCCGTTGCGCAACGGCAGATTCATTGTGCGGCAAAGGAATTCTCTCTACCTCACCGACAGCAACCTCGAGTTGCGCCCCTACCTCCGCTTCGATACCCCCTTGCAGGCCGTGCAGATTGCCCCGGATCGTCAGCTCATGGTGATCGAGTTGCAGAAGCTCATCGCTCCCGACTCCAATTCCGATTCCAATGCTGAGCAAGCCTCGACGTTCGACTCCTTCTTCGGTCCGACACCGGCCAGACAAAAGCGCACCCAGGTGATCGTGCTGCATCCCGGCGACAACACCGTTCTCGCCCAGAGCGAAGCACGGCGCGCAGTCGATCTGCCACTTGTCGAAAATGGCTTCCTCGATGTGCTTGAGGGTAAAGACCCGAGTAAGTGGGTGATTCAGAAGCAGGTGTTTCGCAGCGATCCGCAAATCATCGCCGAGGTCAAATCCTCATGCATGCCTACGCTGATGACTGTCAGCCGCACGGTTGCACTGGCCGTCGGCTGCCCACCCGGCGGAGGAAGCGACCATCTTGTGAGCGCCATCTCCGTTACCGGAGCGCTGCTGTGGCAGGACCGCTGGAAGCAGCGCTACATCTGGCCAACCTTCGATTACGCCGAAGATGGAAGCCGTTTCGCGTACGGTTCGCTTGAGGTTGGCCGCGGCGTGGGGGCCATGGATTTCTTTGGCGAGTCTGATGTCCTGACGCAAACGGTGGGAGTCTTCGATACCGAGTCCGGCAAGCTGGAACTGGTGAAAGAGGCGTCGCCAGTAGTGAGCGCAGGGCACAATTATGCGCTTTCCTCCAATGGCCGCCGCTTTGCCATCCTGCGCGGGGGCGCGATTGAAATTTACGATTTACCGCCGGTCGCCAGCGCGCCGCCAGCGCCAATCGCTCAAAAGTAATGGCTGGATCAGAAGAAATAACTCTTTCGAGCCAGGTCGATCGGTTGACCCCATCTTTCACCGCCCTCTAAAATTAGAAAGGAGTACCTCACCCATCCGGCGGAAACATCTTTCGCTGTATTGGGTTTGGTTGGCGGAGACCATGGCTTCCGATCTGCGAATCAGCCCGCGCGAGCGGCTGGTATTGACAACTATTATCGAAAACTACATCGCGACGGGCGAACCCGTTGCCTCGCAGTTCCTCGCCCACCAGTTCGGAAACAAAGACGGCATGAGTGCCGCGACCATTCGTAACATCATGGCGTCTCTGGGTGAAGCGGGGCTTCTCGATCAGCCGCACACCTCTGCCGGCCGTATTCCCACTCCCCAGGCTTTCCGCTTTTACGTAGAGCAACTGTCCACCCCTACGCACTTGATCGCGCTCACGCCCGAACGCCGCGAGCAGATTGAGGACAGCTTCGCCGGTGTCGGTTCGAGCCAGCAGTTTCTTGAGCGGACGTCGCATGTTCTCGCCCTCATCTCAAGCGGCGTCGGCGTTGCCCTTGGGTCCGCGCGGGAAGCGCAGGCTCTCGAGCATGTTCATTTCTCGCGCCTTGCACGCGGGCGTGTTCTGGCCGTCGTCGTTACCATCTCCGGAGTCGTGCAGGATCGAGTGCTCATGCTCGACCGCGATCTGTCCCTGGCGGAACTCGAAGCTTCGGCGCGCTTTCTGAACGAAAATTTTCACGGTTGGTCGATTGATCGCATTCGCGCCGAGCTGGGCCGCCGTATCGATGCCGAACGCAGCGAATACGACCGGTTGATGAGCTCCGTCGAAGAGCTTTGGCGCAAGGGAGCGCTGGAAGGCGACGCTGGCCACGGACCAACAATCTTCATCGAAGGCGTCGCCAACCTGCTCGCCGGCGAGACTGACCGCGAACGGCTGCGGCTGATGCTGAGTGCGCTCGAAGCCAAGCAGCGGCTGATCGAGTTGCTCAACGCTTACGTCGATGCTCGTCAGCAGACAGTGCGTGTAGTCATCGGGCTTGAAGAGGCAATCCCGGGCATGCATAATCTGGTATTAATTGGAGCGCCGGCGCGTCTGGGCGCGGAGAATCTGGGTACAGTTGCTGTCATCGCACCCACCCGTATGCAGTATCAGGAAACGATCAATGCTGTTTCCTATATCACACAGCTTTCCGACAGAATTTTCCAGCCTCCTCAGTAGCTTGCGCCGTCTGGCACGTGCCTGCATCAAAAGAGAAGTCCTCATGAGCGCGATAAACTTAAACCGGCAATGAGGTTTTCATGAGCCGAAGGAATTTTGTAAATAAAAGAATGACTGAAGAAACGCTTGAAGCAACTCGGAATACTGATCCCGACTCCGCCGATCCCGCGGCAAACCCGGCCGCTGAATCCAAGGCACTTCCGGAGACGTCGGTCATCTCGCAGGAAGAATTTGACCGGCTCAAGGCTGAGCGGGACTCGCTCGTCGAGCGGCTTGCCCGCCTGCAGGCCGAGTTTGAGAATGCACGTAAGCGCGAATCGCGCGAGCGCAACGATTTTCGCGACTACGCCGTTGCCGGCGCAGTTGAACAGTTCCTGCCTGTGCTCGACAACTTTCAGCTCGCGCTCAAGTCGACCGGCACAACCGAGCAATTGCGTACCGGCGTCGAGCTGATCGTCAAGCAAATGGAAGAAGCCTTGCGTTCACTCAATGTGCAGCCCGTCGAAACGGTGGGCGTCGAGTTCGACCCACGCGTCCATGAGGCGCTGGAGATGGTCGAGAAACCCGAATTACCAGACCATCAGGTCTTTGACGAAGTGCGTCGCGGCTACCGCATCAAGGAGCGTCTGCTCCGGCCTGCGCTGGTCCGCGTCGCAAGCAACTCGCAACAGAAGGAAGCATGAGTCGAACCTCAAACGTGATCAAAGCAGATTATTACGAAGTCTTAGGAGTGGTGCGGGGCGCCTCTGACCAGGAGCTCAAGGCCGCTTATCGTAAGCTTGCCATGCAGCACCATCCCGATCGCAATCCGGGCAATGCCGCGGCGGAAGAAAGATTCAAGCAGTGCAGCGAAGCCTACCAGGTGCTTGCCGATCCGGAGAAGCGCGCAGCCTACGATCGCTTCGGTCACGCTGGTGTTTCCGGTGTGGGCCAGGGCAGCAATGGTAATCCCTTCGCGGGCATGCCGGATCTCGGCGATATCTTCGGCGACCTGTTCGGATTCAATGTCGGCGGCAGCCGCAAGCCATCGCGGATGCAAAAGGGCCGCGACGTACGCTTCGATAAAACCATCGAATTCGAAGACGCAGTCTTCGGCAAACAGATAGAAGTTTCGATTCGCCGCATGGAAGCATGCCCGGACTGCCGTGGCATGGGTTCAGCCGATGGGCGCGGTCCCACCACCTGCCAGCAATGCCAGGGTCACGGACAGGTCCGATATCAGCAGGGCTTTTTCTCCATTGCCCGTACCTGCAACGTCTGCGGGGGAACAGGATCAGTCATCTCCGACCCGTGCGGAAGCTGCCGTGGTGACGGCCGCGTCGAGCGCGAGCACAGCATCACCGTCAACATTCCCGCCGGCGTCGAGGAGGGAACGCGCATTCGTTATCAGGGCGAGGGCGATGCCGGACGCTTCGGCGGGCCCTCGGGCGATTTGTACATCGTGCTGTCGGTCAAGCCGCATCAGTTCTTCGAGCGCGACGGCAATGATCTGCACTGTGTTCTGCCTATCTCTTTCCCCCAGGCCGCGCTCGGCGCAGAGGTGGAGATACCGACACTCGAAGGCAAGACCATGCTGAAGATTCCTGAAGGCACGCAAAGCGGGAAGGAATTTCGTCTCCGCAGTAAGGGTGTGCCTTATCTCAACGAACGCGGCCGCGGCGATCTTATCGTGCAAGTGGCCATCCAGACACCCAAAAGGCTCACGCGCATTCAAAAAGAGCTGCTGCGCCAACTGGGAGATACCCTGACCATTGAGAACACCCCCACATCGCGCCGTCTGTTCGATAAAGTGAAAGAGATGTTCTCGTAAGGACGCCAACAGATCTTCGCAACTGGACGAAAATGCGATGACGGGCTTCTCGATCCATTCGTACCCGCAACCGGAGGGTACTATTCTGTACGTAGGATGGTTACTTTTAACCGCCTGCCCTCCCTCCGACTGGTCATTCCAAATTTCTCAGCGTCGTTCATAATTAATTTGAGGCTGAAGAACCGGCAGTTCCAGTAACCTCTTTCTGGAAGGTTTGCTGCCTCACCCTGCTTGCCCCCGATTATGTTCGAAGCCCTTTCGGTCCCCCCCAGATGAGACTTATCTGGCAACTCAATCAGCACGAATGATCGGAACTGGGAGCCTGAAGCGCCGAAGGAATCCGGGCAAGATCAAGCCTTTGCCGTCGATGCCTGAGTGTTTCGATGCCAGCTGACACAAATGGAAAGAGAGCGTAAACATTGAAAAGACTTCTGAAATATTCGTTTTTGATATTTGCCTTGACTCTTGGAGTGAGTACTCTTGCTTATGCCGAACCATGGCATGAGCACATTCATGATCATGTTCCGCACAAAATACAGGCCCGGCAAGCTCCTGAAGTCGATCCGAGCCTTGCAATTGGTGGATTCTCGCTCCTTGCGGGGACACTCACGGTTCTGCGCGCGCGGCGTCACAAGTAACCGGAGAAAACACTGAACCTTCATTCCAGCTGCGCCTTGACCGGGGAGCAACTATTCCCAGTCAAGGCGCTTTTGTTTTTTACCTGGCCATGGAGCCGTGCCGGAGACTCGCAACTGGAACTGGACACGCTTAAATAAAATACCGCCGCCTGAACAGTAACCACCGCGCGAGAGCACCATCCCGATGTTTAATGGTTACCATTTACAGGCTGCTCTTACTCTAAAGGACCATTCCGAATTTCTTTATTATCGGCAATAATCACTTGAGAATCTGAAGAACAACCAGCCAGTTAGCCACCCACTTCTGGTAATTTATCGCCTCATCCGTTCGCCCCCAATAGTCTTCGAAACGTTTGCCGTCCCCCGGATGCGACCCATCTGGCAACTCAACCAGGCGGGATTATGTTTCCTGCCGTCGATCTCTGAGTGTTTTGATATGTCGGCTATCAACAAATTGAAAGAGAGAGAGTGAACATTGAAGAAGCTTCTTAAGTATTCGTTTTTGGTATTGGCCCTGGCGCTCACCACGAGCATCGCCGCCCATGCCCGTGGTACTAATCCGCTGACGCCCGAGGCCCGGCAAGCTCCTGAAGTCGATCCGAGCCTGGCAGTTGGTGGATTCTCACTCCTTGCAGGGACACTCACGGTTCTGCGTGCCCGGCGCCACAACTAAGCGGAGAAAACACTGAACTTTTGCTCCAACTGCGCCTTGACTGGGAGCAATTATTCCCAGTCAAGATCGCGTTTCGCCTTGCCTCACCAACTTCTTGGACGCCTGTATTTGTTCGCCGCGATCCTGACAGTTGAGTGCTTAATTCTCGCTGGCATTCCCCACAGCGGACCACTTCTAGGCCCGTTGGCTCCGTCTGGCATCGTTGCTTTTGCGGTGTTCATGGGCCTCGGCCATTCCAGGTTGAAAACTCAGCGAGACGAGATCGCGTTCAGCACACGTCTCTTTGCTGCGCACGTGTTCTGCATCGCGGTCGTGGTTGCCTGCAACCTGGGCGTGTTGCATGAATTTGCGTCGCTTGCGTTTTCGCGTGCGATTCCTTTCCTTCTGGGCGCGGTGCTGTTGCTGGGAATCATATTGTTAGCCCTGGCCTGTATTCCGCTGCGAATCTGGATCAGAACCATTCGTGCGACCAGCCCGTTGTGGCTCCTTGCTTCACTTGCGGGCGTGCTCGCATTGGTTTTGCGCCATCCCTTTCAGTCGCTCTGGGGCGCATCCATTGCTGATCGCGGACGCCTTCTGCAGATTGCGGCCTTCCATTCCGTGTATGCGGTGCTTCATCCTTTTCTGCCCGATCTTACCGCCGACCCATCCACATGGGTGATTGGAACTCCCCGCTTCGCAGTCGGCATCGGCGAGCCGTGTTCGGGGCTGGAAGGCCTCGGCCTGGTTCTTGTCTTCACCGTTATCTGGCTATGGTATTTCCGTAAAGAGAACCGCTTCCCGCAGGCTCTTCTTCTCATCCCCTGTGCGCTGGCATGCGTATGGCTGCTTAACATCGTCCGGATCTGCGCCATTATTCTTATCGGCAATGCGGGAGCGCCAGACGTCGCTATGGTCGGCTTTCACTCACAGGCCGGATGGATTGCATTTACCGCGGTCGCACTTTTGTTCTCGATGGCTACGCAAAAGCTTTCATGGGTGCGGCGGACTCCTGAATATGCGCCAAGCGCGGCACGCGGTCTTGTCAGCGGTGGAATGCACAAAGGCACAGCTGCGCTTGAAGAAATCCGCGATGAGAGTAGAGAGTCCCCGGCAACAGCTGCTTATCTTGTGCCCTTCCTCGCCATCCTGGCTGCCTCATTTGTCTCTAAAGCAGCTTCCGGATACTTCGAATGGCTTTACCCGTTACGCTTCATTGCCGCGGCTGTCGCGATCTGGCATTTCCGGCACGAATACAGAAAGCTCGACTGGCGCTTTGGATGGCTTGCCCCTGTCACCGGTGCGGTCATCTTCCTGTTATGGATTGCACCGACCTGTTGGGCGAATGAGCATTCGGCCAGTTCTCTGGGGGCCGCACTGGCAGCCCTTTCACCCACTGCTCGCGCAGTCTGGATTGTGATCCGTGTCGCTGCCGCCGTGATCACCGTACCTTTCGCGGAAGAGCTTGCGTTTCGCGGCTATCTCGCGCGGAGACTTGTGAGCCGAGACTTCGACACGGTTTCTTTCTCAAGCCTGACGGTGCTCTCCGTGTGCCTGTCCTCTGTAGCATTTGGCCTGATGCACGGCGGGCACTGGGTAGTTGGCATTCTCGCGGGCCTGGCTTATGCTGCGGTGCTCAAGTGGCGGGGAAGAATTGGCGATGCTTTTGTTGCGCATGCTACCAGCAATCTGCTGCTGGCAGCGTGGGTGCTTATGCGCGGTGACTGGTCGCTGTGGTAAAGCTGTTTCCCGCCATTACTCCAGCAATGCTGCTGTCACCGCCATCGCCGTAGTCGCAGCCGTCTCCGCGCGCAGGATGCGTGGCCCAAGACTGACCGGCTTCCAAGCCTCGCTATCGAAGAGCGCCTCTTCCTCGGCAACCCAACCGCCTTCCGGTCCCACGGCCAGTCGAATCGCGGGCAACTCATCGCCACAAGCAGATAATGCGTCTTCGAGTGCCTGACGCAGCGTCCTCGTGCGCTCCTGCTCAGCCAGTAACAGGCGTACAGACTCGCCTTCGCGACGCGCGGCTGTCTTCAAAGCGACAACGTCTTCAATCACAGGTACATCCGAACGACGAGACTGTTGCGCGGCCTCGCGGGCGATGCGTCGCCAGCGCTCCACCCGGTTCTGAGCCGACTGCGCCAGATGCTTCTCACTACGCCGTGCGAGAATCGGAACGATTCGCTCCACTCCCAGCTCGGTTACTTTCTCGATTGCCCACTCCATGCGGTCGAACTTGAAGATCGAGAGGAACAGCGTCACGGGCAGCGCGGGATCGGCTTCCACTTCAGCGATCAGATTAAATCGCACCGCATCTCCGCTGATGCCGGCGATCACTCCATGCCATACGCGGTCGCCGGCAACAATATCGAACTCCATGCCGGCCTGCGCGCGCAGCACGCGGATGAGATGCGAAGCCTGCTCGCCGGTAAGCGATGCGGTGGCTTCATCCCAGCTATCGGCAATCCAGCGTCGGCGGGTCATGTGCTTTATTGTCGCTCATTCATGTGCGGAGCCCATAAACACGAAGGGGAACGCATTTGGCGTTCCCCTTCGTGTTGCCTGTTTCTGTTGCTTACTTCTTCTTGCCGGCTTTCTTAGCTGCCTTCTTAGCTGGCTTCTTAGCTGCCTTCTTTGTTGCCATGGTTTTCTATTCTCCCTTTTCGATGTGACATCGAGTCTGCAACACATAAGTTGCAGTTAACGAATGTATAGAAGTCTAAAAAAAAAGTGTCAAGGAAAAAATCGCATTTTTGCGCATTCAATTTTTCGAATTGAATCGTCTGCGTCAACGCCCGATCACCTCACAGCTCAAATTGCGTGGAGATGTTTCACCAGAGCGAGTGCAATTCCTGTGACTGAATCGTGCCACGCATGCGCAATCATACCCGGGCGAAGGCTCTTCCGTTGGATCGTCAATGCGCAGAACATCGCGCCGTATGCGGTGATGGCAATCATAGAGCCCAGGCCTTCATAGCCGTGTGCAGCGCCAAACAAGAGTGAAGATGCGAGCGCTCCAATCCATAGTTTCTCTCTAATCGAGGCGAACTGCTGCAGCAGGTAGCCGCGAAATACAAGCTCTTCAACGATGCCAGCCGTGATCGAGAGCGCAATCCACAGCACCGCCTCCCATCCATTACGCGGCGCAAGCGCGATCACCGCTTTCTGCACCTGGATCAAATGCAGTACTCTCAGCACCGCCGCAATCGCTGCAAGCACGATGACCGCCATCAGCCAGAAGATCAACGCGACGCCGAAATCTAAAAGCCACGCCCTCGCTCCCGTGCGCCGTTCGCCAAGCAGTTGCCGCATCGGAACACGGCGCATTTTGATGCCCCACCACACCAGCGCCGCCAGCACAATCTCCCATGCCATCGTTACTGTGTATTGTCTGAGGTGGTGCTTGCCAAAGCTGGCCGACTTCGCCTGCATGATGCCCAGTGCGGATACGCCAAGGATTACCGCAATTACAACTGCCGTGTGCCACCAGGGTGCAACAGGCTGCGCGGGAACGGGCCACGCCTGCAAATCCGCTTGCACCGGCCCCGATAGCCCTTCGATATTCTTCTCTGATATCTTCATCGGTTCGCATCTAGAGTTTAATGGGTAGTGCGCTCGCGCATCGACGCTTCAGCTTGCGCATCTAAAGAATGAGGTAGTTATGCAGCCGTTGGAAGATATCGTCATCGCCGCCGCCGTACGCACGCCTGTAGGCAAATTCCAGGGAGCCTTCTCCGATCTTTCCGCCACGCAGCTGGGAGCCATCGCCGTGCGCGAAGCCGTCAAGCGCATAAATCTCGATCCGGCGCTAGTCGAAGAATGCATTATGGGCAACGTTGTCTCCGCCGGTCTCGGCCAGAACCCGGCACGCCAGGCCGCGCTCCACGGAGGCCTTCCGCCGGAGGTCAGCGCTCTTACCATCAACAAGGTCTGCGGCTCGGGCTTGAAAGCTGTTGCCCTCGCCGCGCAGGCCATCCAGACGGGCAATGCCGAGATCGTTGTCGCTGGTGGCATGGAGTCGATGACCAACGCGCCGTACCTGCTGCCGCAAGGCCGCAACGGCTTCCGTATGGGCAACGCCGTCGCCGTCGACTCCATGGTGCACGACGGACTGTGGGACGCCTTCAACAACTACCACATGGGCATCACCGGCGAGAACGTCGCCGAGAAGTACAACATCACGCGCGCGGAGCAGGACGAGTACGCGCTCAACTCACATCGCAAAGCCGCCGCCGCATGGAAAGAGTGCCGCTTCTCGTCGCAGGTCGTTCCGGTCGAGGTTCCTGCGAAGAAGAAGGGTCAGCCGCCGATCCTTGTCGAGCGCGACGAATCCATCCGCGAAGACGCAACCCTCGAAGCTCTCAGCGCCCTCAAGCCGGCCTTCAAGAAAGACGGCACCGTAACTGCGGGCAACGCTCCCGGCGTCAACGATGCAGCCGCCGCACTTGTTGTCATGTCCGCGAAGAAGGCTGCCGCGCTCGGTCTTACGCCGTTGGTTCGCATATGCGCACAAGCCACCAGTGGAGTCGATCCGAAGTGGGTGATGATGGCGCCCGTGACCGGCGTGCAGAAAGTGCTG
>DATAQX010000372.1:0-8290 GCA_036264455.1 Silvibacterium sp.
TCGCCGTATTCGCCGAATCCGATTCCAGGGCTCACGGCGACCTTCGCTTCCTTGAGTAGTAACGTTGAAAATTCGAGCGAACCGAGATGCCTGTAAGGTTCGGGTATGGGTGCCCAGACAAACATCGTCGCCTTGGGTAGAGGCACCTGCCATCCGAGTCTATTCAATCCATGTATCAACACGTCCCGTCGCCTGCGGTAGTTTTCGCATATCTCTGTCACGCACTCCTGCGGTCCTTCGAGTGCCAGGATAGATGCAACCTGGATTGGTGTGAATGTCCCGTAGTCAAAATAACTTTTGAGGCGCGCCAATGCTGTCACTAATGTCTTATTGCCAACCATGAATCCGACACGCCATCCCGGCATATTGTAGCTCTTCGACAGAGTAAAGAATTCCACGGCGATCTCGCGTGCTCCGGGGATTTCCAGGATCGACGGCGCACGAAACCCGTCGAAGACGATATCAGCATAAGCAAGATCGTGAACCAGGTAAATTCCATGTTGCAGGCATAGAGCCACGACTCGTTCGAAGAAGGTCAGGTCGACGCATTGCGTTGTGGGATTCGCCGGGAAATTAAGGATCAGCATCTTCGGCTTTGGGTACATAAGGGGAATAGTCTGCTCAAGTTCAGTCAGAAAGCTGTCCGTATTATGAATCGCTATGCTGCGAATGTTGGCCCCCGCAATAACCGGGCCATAGATGTGGATTGGGTAGCTGGGGTTGGGCACGATCACCACGTCACCCTGGTCGAGTGTGGCGAGGCAGAGATGGGCAATGCCTTCTTTTGAGCCGATGGTAACGATGGCTTCAGTCTCTGGATCAAGTGGAATGTTGTAACGGCGCTCGTACCAGTGAGTGATGGCTCTCCTGAGACGGGGAATGCCACGTGAAAGTGAGTATCGATGTGTCTCAGGTTTGCGTGAAGCCTCGATCATCTTGTCGACAATGTGCTGCGGGGTAGCTCCATCGGGATTGCCCATGCCGAAGTCGATGATGTCTTCCCCGCGCCGTCTTGCGGCTGCCTTCAACTCGCTGGTGATGTTGAACACATAGGCCGGCAGCCGCTTCATTCTCGAAAATTCTTCCACCTGTTTCCTCTTCCGTTTTGGTTACTATAGCGCCTGCGGATACTGATCGGGGCGATTAGTACAGTGCACCGAAGGCCTCCGCATCCATGGCGTCGAGAAAGTCAGCAAGGGCGCGTATCTTTGGAACTGCGAGTTCTCGTGCTTTTTTCAGGCGCAGCTTTTGAGGAAGATCAGTCACTGCCTTTCTCAAGACTGGCGCTATATCGCTGAACCGGCTGTAACGAGTGTCACGGCCTACTTTCGAAACAATTCGCAGAATGCCCATCGCCCCTAATTGCTCGAGGATATCGCTATCGCGCAATATCGTGGCTTCGATAGTTTGGGGATCGCCCTGCGGTTCGTGAGTTCGAATCGCAGCTAAGACCGCAGGGATCTTTTCGCGAGGAAATCCCGCCTGGGGCAGAATGACAGTCGCCCGGTCGCAGGCATATTTCACATGATCCCATCGCTGGAGTTCGTCGGGATCCTCTGGACGATTGCCTACGAACACCCCCACGTCATGTAGCCATACCGCGGCATAGACAATATCGTCATCGTAAATCTGTTCTTCTCCAATCATGCGTGTGAGGGCATAGAGGCGCGGCTGATGTCCGTATTTGTCTACGGGGCGCGCCTCCTGTTCGATAATGTCAGCAATAAAAGCGCGAAAGTCCGCAAACATGCATTCAGTCTAGCCCAGGAGACTTCGTTCGCGGCCGAGTATTCTGGGCTGGGAAATAGGCGAGAAAAAGGCGAATGTTGTATTTGGCACAATGACGGTGGCATTTGTTAATTTTTAGATTTGCTGATTGGGGCATCAAAATCAAACATTCCTGCTTCTCAGTATTTAGCGGCATTTTTCGACCAGAAGGTGCTAAAAGGAATCTTTTTTGAGCGAGAGGTACGAAGAAGTTGAGAGGAGGCTGTCCCAAAAATTATCTGCGGATTAACGATAAGAAGATACTGCATAATTTCTCGATCATGGTATAGTGACTAGTAAATCGGGTTGGCTGCATTCGCAAAGACCCACATGATCCTCCGCAAGTTACCGTAGGCATTGTCTTTTTTGTACAGAAACTAAGGCTACCATAGCGGGTTGCAACCCATAGTTCACGGGCTCGACTTGAAGCTCTAGTCGTATTTTCAGCTACTCACTCGTACCGAACTTTGGATCGTTGTACTCGTTGAAAGTACTCCAGGCCGTGGATAAGTTTCCTGAAGTGCAGGTTTTGGGACGGTAATGGCTACTTCGGAATTCATACGGAAAACGGGTGCCCCTGCTCAACCGACGACGAGCTTGCCGACGCGCAAGCGATCTCTTGTCGGCACGGTAGGGCCTTCGATGGTCTCTTCGCTGCTCATGATGCTGAACGACGCTTTGGCGATCCTGCTGGCGTTCGGCACGGCACTAGTTTTGCGCGCTATTCTTTTTGATAAGACAGCTCGATACTCTACAGTCCCACATGACGTCAGCGCGCCCATGGGGGCGGCCTATCTCGCCTGGTTCATTCTGGCGTTTATCCTTGTAGCCCGACGTTACGGCCTCTATTCGCCAATTCCGCTTTCCACAGGAACCCACGAGATCCGTCTTACCGTTCAGGCATGCCTTAACGCCGGCCTGCTGCTTTGCGGTGGTTTGTACATGACGAACAGCCTGACCATTTCCAGAGCTCTGGTCCTGCTGCTGATCCTGACCACAATCGTGTGCCTCTCAATTCGCCGCGCGGTCTGGAGGCTTGCGCGATACCGCCAATATGAACGCGGATTGGAGACCCGAAATGTTGTCATTTTAGGAACGAATCACCTGAGTTATGCGCTTGGCCAGCATATTGCTAAAGACTACCGGCTGGGGTATAAGCTGCGCGGCTTTCTTCTGGCTCCGGATTGCACGACAAGCCGTGAGGTGCCGGAGAACCAGATCCTGGGCGGAATGGATCGTATCCGGCAACTTACCCGCCTGCATTTCATAGATGAGATCGTGATTGCCGAGCCGTGCGCCACGGAGCTAGCCATTCGCCTGGTAGAGGAGGCGCGAGAGCTCGATATCGATATTCGAGCTATCTCCGGATACTACGGTGAACTCACCGCGAGCACGCCGATCGAATACCTGGGCGTCTTCCCCGTCGTCTCACTTCACCGCCGCGATCCTCGTACCATCGCATTAGTGCTGAAGAGGATCGTCGATATCGCCCTCTAGCTGCTGGCGCTGGCCATCGTCTTCCCATTCATGGTGGTTATTGCGCTGGTCATCCGGTTCAACAGTCCGGGCCCGATCTTTTTTGTCTCCGACCGTATCGGCAAACGCGGACGCGTCTTCCCCTGTTTCAAATTCCGCACCATGGTCAAAGATGCCGAGCAGCTCAAGACCAAACTGGCCGCCTTGAACGAGCGCGATGGCATTCTCTTCAAAGTCAGCAATGATCCGCGGGTAACGGAGGTGGGTCGCTTCCTGCGCAAGTACAGCCTGGATGAGTTGCCGCAATTCTTCAATGTGCTACGGGGTGAGATGAGTATCGTTGGACCACGCCCGCCAATCGCGAGCGAGGTTGAGAAGTATGAACTGGAGCACTTCCGCCGCCTGGAGGTGATGCCCGGCCTAACCGGTCTATGGCAGATCCAGGCGCGCCAGGATTCCTCCTTTGCCAAATATATTGCGCTCGATACCGCTTACGTCGAAAACTGGAGCTTCTGGCTCGACCTGAAGATTCTCATACGTACGGCTGAGGTGGTTATTCGCGGCACGGGTACCTAACGCAACCTTTTCCTCTCGCCATATCGTCAAATGTCGAGGTCGACAGAGGTACCCTCCCCCCTTTTCTAGCGTTCCTGTAACTGATTCATTCTGTGTAGTTTACGCTAGCGTTAGATCCCGCTTTCGTTGTAACTGACAGAAAACAGATATTTTGCGAGTATCTAATAGAGAATAAAGCACTTAGCACATAATTGGAAATAAAGGGCTTATTACTTCGTGATTGATCCCACGTAGCTTGTGGACTTCCAAGTGAAATGGCCCGGCTGAATTCAACCGGGCCATCTTTGCCTCTATTTCTATTATAGATCCTCTAAGAGAATAGGCGGCCAACTTCTATGCATCAGCCGGCAAAATCGACCTTGACTGGATGTGGGATGATGCCGCGTTCGTGGCCCATAGTGAGCAGCCTGCGGATGGCTTCGCGGCCATCCTCGCCGTAATTCAGCGTGCGTTCGTTTACGTACATTCCTACAAACTTGTTCGCCAGCTCCAGATCGAGGTCGCGAGCGAACTGCATGGCATAGGCCAGAGCTTCATCGCGATGCTCCAGTCCGTGCTGGATGCTGTCGCGAAGTGCCTGCGTCACGGTGCGCATGGTTTCTTCACCGAGCGAGCGGCGGATGGCATTGCCGCCAAGTGGCAGTGGAAGTCCTGTTTCCTCACGCCACCATTGCCCCAGATCAAGTACTTTATGCAGGCCGCTATGGGAGTACGTGAGCTGCCCCTCGTGAATGATGAGACCAGCCTCGAAGTTGCCTGCCTGAACTTCAGGGATAATTCGATCAAACGGGACGACAGCGGTTTCGATCTCTGGCGCAAAGAGCCGGAGGGCGAGGCAGGCAGTAGTGAGGGTGCCGGGAATGGCGACGCGGACCTGTTTGATGTTGTCAGGAGTGAAAGGACGGCTGGCGACGATCATTGGACCGTAGCCTTCACCAACCGAGCCTCCGCAGGCCATCAATGCGTAGTTGTCCTGAAGGTAGGGATAGGCATGAAAAGAGATGGCGGTTACGTCATAGAAGGCTTCGTGGATGGCTTTCTGGTTCAGCGTTTCGATATCGGTGAGACTGTGAGTGAACTTGAAGCCGGGAACGCGGACTTTGTTCGTCGCCAACCCGTAAAACATGAAGGCGTCATCGGAGTCCGGACTATGGGCAATTGTGATTTCGCGGACCTGCGAATTGGATGATTGGAGATCAACGGGAGTGGAGGGCGATGCGCTCACTGCGGGTTCCTGATCCTTTCACAACAATAGAGAGACGAGCCAGATGAGCCCGTAGGCGGAAAAGTTATTTTTTTACGCCGGTGTCCTAATGCGCCGCCCCTCTATGGAGGCTGGCAGAAGGGCCGTTTAATTTATTGCGAAATTTGAGAATTCCAATTGCGACGGCGGCAGCGGCGCAGATCTTGAGGGCGTCGCCCGGAAGAAATGGCAGAACCGTCATTTTAAGCGTTGCACCCATAGATTGCTGCGAAACCAGCGCGAACCAGGATGCGCCGACAGCGAAAATGAGCAGGCTGCCCATGGCCGCCGAGAAGGCGTAGGAGGTAAAGGATACGGGACGGATGCGGCGGGCAAGAAGGCTGGTGACAGCTGCCGCAAAAGGATATGAGAGTAAATACCCGCCGGTGGGACCCATGAGCTGAAGCACGCCTCCCGGACCGTGAGGACTGAAGACGGGGAAGCCGGCAGCTCCCTGGATGAGGTACAAGGTGAGCGCGGCAAAAGCGGTGGCTGGCCCGAGCGTCAAGCCAATCAGCAGCACGGCAAAAGTCTGCAGGGTGAGCGGCACGGGAGTGAACAGCAAAGGCACCGAGACGTGCGCGCAGATCGCTACCAGCAGGCTGCCGACCATCGCGGCGACTATGCGGAGTGTAACGGATGAAAGTGAGACAGGAATAACACTTGTGGAAGGTGCAACTTGCGTATGATCCATTGTGGTCTTCTCCGATGGTCTGCTCTGCTTGCCTGCTCCAAACTAGTTACTCGAGATCTTTCAGCGGATCGTCATTGCTGCCCGTTAAGTGCAGCGGGTCGCTGGTTTGAGTATCGTGTTCCCGGATGTGGCGCGTCAACGCAAGGATGGTCCAGACAAGCGCCACGAGGCTCAAGACGAAAACTGCATACAGAATACGCATGGAAACTAGGGTTAAGCATAACAAAGCCCACTGCAGTGCGCCATCTATAGTCCACGATACTGCCAAAGTTTGATACTGCCGATCGGCCCAGCGAACCATCTCGTATCAGAGGTCGCGGTTACAGGATGACCTAATGGCTCACGGCGGCGAGAAGCCAATCGAGATAAGGCTGGCTGCCAGCTGCCACCGGCAGAACGAGAAGTTCGGGCACTTCGTAGGAGTGCAGCTCGCGCAAGACAGCTTCGAGGCCGGTTAACCTTTCCGTGGAAGTTTTGATAATCAGCAGGACTTCCCGGGCCTCTTCAATCGCCCCCTGCCAGCGGTAGGTTGAGGCGAGACCAGGCAGGCAGCTGACGCACGCGGCGAGGCGGCGTTCGACCAGAGCGCGAGAAATCCGCGCAGCCTCTTCTGGCGAACCGGCGGTTGAGAGTACGATACAGGCGGACGGTGTAGAATTCTGAGTCATTTGTCCCGTTTTTGGCGTTGAAATATCGGCCCTATAGTGAACATCTTACTGGCGAAGTTCAGACAGCATGGGGGGAACGTATGGCAGTTGAGATCAAGTTTGGTACTTCAGGATGGCGGGCGATTGTCGCCGATGAGTTCACGCTGGGGAATATTCGACGGGCGGTAACAGGCATCGGGAAGTACGTGGCCGCGCAGCCAGGGTCGCACCAGGTTCTGGTGGGGCGCGACCCGCGCTTCCTGGGTGAGATGTTTGTGGCTGAGGCAGCGAAATTACTGGTCGCACAAAGCGTTACTCCGATCGTGATTCCCGCGCCCGCACCCACCCCTGCAATTTCCTATGCGGTACGCCGCCGGTCGGCGGGCGGGGCTATCAACTTCACGGCTTCGCACAATCCTCCTGAGTACAACGGGATCAAATTTTCGACACCCGACGGCGCGCCGGCACTCCCCGAGGTTACGAAGCAGATTGAGGCAGAGATCGCTGCACTGGGGGATGGTGTTCCGCCCGCGCCTGAGGTCAAGGAAAAATTCCAGGGAATCGATGTAAAGCCGGATTACCTGAAACGCCTGTCGGAACTGGTGAACTTTCCTTCGATAAAGAAGGCGGGGACCAAGGTGGTCTTCGACCCCTTCTGGGGTGCGGCCCGAGGCTACAGCTGCCATATTCTGCGCGAGCACGGAGTAGAGACGGCGACGGTTCACGACTATCGTGATGTGCTCTTCGGCGGACACGCTCCGGAGCCGGACGACCATCTGCTGGGCGATTGCAAGGCGAAGATGAAGGAGACCGGCGCGAAGATCGGAATTGCGACCGACGGGGACGCTGACCGCTTCGGGATTGTGGATGAGGATGGGACGTTTATCCAGCCGAATTACATCATTGCGCTGCTCTTCGATTACCTGGTCGAAACGCGCGGGTGGCGGAATGGCGTCGCCAAGTCGGTGGCGACGACGAATCTGGTGAACGCGTTGGCCGAGTACTACAAGGTTCCACTGTATGAGACGCCGGTCGGCTTCAAGTACATCGGCGAGCTCATCAATGAGGACAAGATCGCGATTGGCGGCGAAGAGAGTGCCGGGTTGACGATTCGCGGGCACGTTCCTGAGAAGGACGGCGTGATTGCCGGCCTGCTGGTAGCAGAGATGGTCGCTGTGCGCGGCAAGAGCCTGGGTGAGCAGTTGAAGGAGCTATTCGGCAAGGTCGGGGAGTTCTATCCGAACCGGGAGAATTTCCGGCTGACGCCGGACGTGAAGACGAAGTTTGTCGAGAAAGTGAAGACCGATCCAACGGAGCTAAGTGGACGCAAGGTGACTCAGATTGTGCGCACCGATGGTCTGAAGCTGATTCTCGAGGACGGCTCCTGGGTATGCTACCGGCTGAGCGGCACGGAGCCAGTGGTGCGCGTCTATACGGAGGCACGCAAGCACAGCGATGCGGATACGCTCAGCAAGGCCGCTAAGGATTGGGTGCTGGACTAGATTCCCCCCGGCGCGAGTTTCTGCAAAGAAGGCGCGCGAGCGCGCACATTCGCGCCGATGATAAGAGTTCGGGGGAATAGTTGTGACTGCCAGGGAGCGGGGCTCTGTTGAGCCTAGGTCGATAGAACCAAAACCGAAGACGAAGACGCATGTGGCGGGATTTCTCTACCGTATGCGCAGACGCATCGCTACAGGCCTGGCCATTGTGCTCGCGGTCTTCTTCGGTTATCACGTCATGGTGGGCCGCAACGGCGTGAATATCTACGAACAGAAGCGTGTTGAAGATCGTGAACTGCACAAGCAGATCGATACTCTGCAGCAGGAAAATGAGCGGCTGAAAGAGCATCTGGATCGGCTAAAAAGCGATCCGGATGCAATCGAGCAT
>DATAQX010000379.1:0-7780 GCA_036264455.1 Silvibacterium sp.
CGCTCGATCTGGTCCTCGCGGAGGCTGAGCCAGGGATTGCGATAGATTTCACGGCTGCTTAGCATACGGATGCTCATAGTCGGTAGGCCATTTTCCCATGGGAAGCAAATGCGCGCCTTGCGCCTGGAACAAAACTCATGCTGCTGAGTGCGATATGCTGGAGTCCTGGAGCAGAATCAGAGTTTCATATCGTGGCCGAGAGCTTACTGGGTGGCTTTTTCCTGAGGAAAAAGCCACTCGGCTACATCGGCCCGTCTGACAGTAACCCTGATTCCGCTATCTTCAACTTGCGACAGGAGAACTTCCTTGGCTGTGCTGGTGATCGGAAGCTTTATCACAATTTTCGTCATATGCATTTTGTGGGCGACGCGTCCGGAGCAGGGACACAGATCTCATTAAGACCGCGAGCAGCGCGTTTGCCTGAAATGGGCCGCGCGCGTGACGGGTTCTCGCTTGGTTCCAGTCGGAGATCAGTTCGTAGCCTCGGGCCTGTTAACCCTATTAGAACGGCAGCGACGGGAGCCAATTTTTCGGGTTCCAGGAGCGAAGAGCGACGAATATTGGACATCTTCGAGGGGACGAGTGCCAACGAAACGGGAAAATTGGCCCCGTCCCTCCGGGTTGCGTTTAATCGCCCGGTGAGGCTGAGTTTCATTCTCCGCACATCTCCTTCCTTCCCAAACGGATACTGGCAACGAAGGTGTTGGCTATCTTCTACACAGTTAAATTGATACTATTTTTCATAGTTTGCTGCGGATTATTGCATCCGTATCCAGTTCTGTGAATATTCTGAGTATTGACCGGGCGAGATCCCTCTCCTTATACGACTGTTAATAAAGGGTATACTGGTGCGTGCATGGTAGATGCAAGGTTGCGTATAACTTGGCAAGCAAGTTGCACGCAAAAGTGAGCATTCGGGTCCTGGTTCCCCCTGAATATGGAGAAGTCCAACCAAACTCGGCTCATCGTCGTTCTCCTCGCTTTATTCACTGTGGCGGCGGCGGTCTTTGCCTCTTTCAATTTCATTCAGGAGAGCAACTATCAGTCTCCGATGGATGGTGTGTGGTGGCTGGAGGCGCACGGCGGGCTTGAAGCGCAACGCGTCACCAGAGGGGGTCCGGGAGAACGAGCCGGCCTGAAGGCAGGCGACCTGCTGGTTGCTGCGAACGGCGTGCCTACGCCGCGATGGGCATCTCTGACGCACCAGATGATCCACGCCAAGGTCTACAACACCATTACCTATACGATTGTGCGCGATGGCGTGCGGCTTGAGGTCCCGGTCATTCTGGACGCAACCGACCGCAGCTTCAATCAGGGTCTCCGGCTGATAGCGCTGGTATATCTGGGCATCGGGCTTTACGTTCTTTTCCGACGCTGGACGGCTCCGCACTCAACGCATTTTTTTATCTTCTGCCTGGTTTCGTTCGTGCTGTACTCGTTCAAGTACACGGGCAAGCTGAACGGCCTGGACCAGATTATTTACTGGGGCAATATTGTTGCCGAAGCCTTGCAGCCAGCGCTCTTCCTCCATTTTGCTCTGGCTTTTGCCGAAGAGCAGGGACAACGACGCCCGTGGCTGGTGACGCTGGTCTATCTTCCCTCGGTTTTTATCGTCGGCCTTCGCGTTGCGGCCATCGAATACTGGTCGGCGACAGAAGTATTGCGGTACCGCCTTGATCAGCTTTCGACCGGCTACATGGCGTTGTATTACGTGCTTGCCGCCATCGTTCTATTCGTAAGCTACCAGCGGGAGACCGCGCCTCTGCGACGCCAGCAGCTGAAGTGGCTCACGCGCGGCACCATCGTCGCAATCACGCCCTATACGCTGCTGTTCGCGATTCCCTACCTGACAGATGTTGCCATGCCCGACGTGGTGACCAAGCTGGCCGGCATTGCGATGGTTTTTTTGCCGCTCACCTTCGGCTGGGCCATTGTGCGCTACCGGCTGATGGATACCGACCTCATCTTCAAGCGGGGCGTGACTTACACGCTCGCCACCGCGACGCTTGTAGGCCTGTATTTCGCCGGCGTGGCCATTGCGGCTGAATTGGTTCGCAAACAGTTGCCCAGCGCCGGTACGTGGGGGCTGATCGCTGCCATTATCATTACCGCCCAGCTCTTCGATCCCATCAAGCGCATGTTCCAGGAGCGAGTGGATCGCGTCTTTGACCGCAAACGCTACGATTACCGGCAGACCCTGATCGAATTCGGCCGCGGCCTCAACTCGCAAACAGACCTGAACACGCTGCTGAACTCGATCGTCGACCGGCTGCCTCGAACACTGTTGATTACGAGAATTGGCGTCTTCCTTTCCGAGCAACAGGGAAGCTTCACACTCGCTGCCGGTCATGGCCTGCCCCCAAGTGCGTATGGAGCAGGCTCCCCACTGGATCTGGGCTTTCTGGACTTCAACCAGCCCGGCGCCGGTACGCATATCTTTCTCGAGAATCCACAGCAGGCACTGCATTTGTCTGAATCGGAGCGGCGCGCCACGGCCTTGCTCGACCTGAATTACTACCTGCCCTGCCGGGTGCAGGAGCGCGCGATCGCTGTTATCGGACTGGGACGAACGGCCGATGGCGACTTTCTCTCGAGTGAAGATATGGAACTGCTGGAATCGCTTGCCAGTTACATCGGCATCGCTCTCCAGAACGCGCGCCTCTATGCGAGCCTCGAGGAAAAAATCTCGGAGTATGAGCGTCTTAAAGAGTTCAACGAGAACATCGTTGAGTCTATCAATGTCGGCATTCTCGCCGTAGATCTCGAAGACCGCATCGACAGCTGGAACTCGCAGATGGAAGTGATGTATGCCCTGCCGCGCGCAGAGGCGCTGAAGCAGCCGCTCTCCAGCGTTTTCCCAGCCGCGCTGATGCACGAATATCAGCGCGTGAAGAGCGAGCCCGGTGTCCATAATCTGTACAAGTTTCGCCTCGAGACGAGAGCAGGAGAAGTCCGCATGGCGAACATCGCCATTGCTCCGCTGGTTTCGCGCGATTTCAAATCGGTCGGGCGGATCATCCTGGTCGACGACATCAGCGAACGCACCGAGCTCGAAGCGCAGCTCTCGCAGGCGGAAAAGCTCTCTTCCATCGGTCTGCTCGCCGCCGGAGTTGCGCACGAAGTGAACACGCCACTCGCGGTTATTTCGTCCTACACGCAGATGCTTACCAAACAGGCGCGAGGCGATGAACGGCTCTCTCCGCTGCTTGAAAGGATTACTCAGCAGACCTTCCGCGCATCGGAGATCGTCAACGGCCTGCTCAACTTCTCGCGCACCGGCACAACCGAGTTCCGGGAGACGGACCTGAACGCGATCATTCGCGAGACTCTTACCCTGGTCGAGCACCAGTTCAGGACCTCGCAGGTACGGCTGGATACCTCACTGATGCCGGATCTGCCGCCGATCCTCGGCAATGCGGGCAAACTGCAGCAGGTCTTTCTGAACCTCTTCCTCAATGCTAAGGACGCGATGAGCGGCGGTGGAACACTCCGCATTGCAACAGAGATCAATGGCCACGTAAGCGTCGCCATTTCCGATACCGGCGCGGGTATTGCGCCGGAGCATCTGCAACGCATCTACGATCCATTCTTCACTACCAAGTCTGCGCCGAAGCAGGGAGAAAGGCGTGGCACCGGACTGGGACTCGCCGTTACCTACGGCATCATCCAGGAACACGCCGGAAAAATCCACGTTGAAAGCAACGTCGGCGCCGGAACCACCTTCTATCTTGAATTCCCCATGTTGAGGAAACCCGCGCATGTCTGAGGCAGCACTCGCCATCTCCACCACCGCTCAACCGCCAGCCCATCTGGAAACCGGGCAGCGGATCCTGATTATCGACGATGAAGCAGCCATTCGTGAATCGCTGGAAACGCTGCTGTCGCTCGAAGGCTATGTTGTCGAAATGGCGGTAAATGGTGAAGAAGGGCTGGATCGCATCGAGCAGAATTCCTACGACCTTGTGCTGCTCGACCTCGCCTTGCCGGGCAAGAACGGCCTGGAAATTTTGCAGACCATTCGCGAAACACAACCGGCTCTGCCGGTCATTATGATCACCGCATATGGGAAGGTCGACAACATTGTCGACGCCATTCGCACCGGCGCGCAAAATTTTGTTCAGAAACCCTGGGACAACGAAAAACTTCTGGCCGACATTCGTTCGGCTATCGGGCTCTACCACGCGGAAGAAGAAAACATTCAGCTCAAGCGCGCACTCAAGCAGCGCTACAGCTTCTCGAATATCATCGGCAAGAGCGAACCGATGCTGCGTATCTTCGACCTGATCGCGCAGGTTGCCCCGAGCCGTTCGACCGTGCTCATTCAGGGGGAAAGCGGCACGGGCAAGGAGCTGATAGCGAAAGCGCTGCATTCGAACTCCGGACGCAAAGACAAGCCGTTCGTGCCGGTCAACACGGGAGCCATGCCCACCGATCTGCTCGAATCCACCCTGTTCGGCCATGTGAAGGGCGCGTTTACTTCCGCCATTTCGGGGAAAAGAGGGCTGTTCGAAGTTGCGAACGGCGGCACGCTTTTCCTGGACGAGATTGGCACGATGGGAATGGACACGCAGGCCAAAATTCTGCGCGTACTGCAGGACCGGCGCTTCATGCAGCTAGGCGGCATTCAGGAAATTCAGGTGGACGTGCGCATCATCGCCGCTACAAATGTCGATCTGCGGCAGGCCGTTCGCGAAGGCAAGTTCCGCGAGGACCTGTTTTACCGCCTCAATGTCATCGCGATCGATCTACCGTCGCTGCGCAGCCGTCGCGAGGATATTCCTCTACTCGCAACGCACTTCCTCAAACGCTATGCCGAGGAGAACGGCCTCTCCGAGCGCACGCTCACTGCGGATGCGTTGCGAGCCCTGGTCGATTACGACTGGCCAGGCAACGTTCGCGAGCTTGAGAATGCCATGGAGCGCGGCGTCGTGCTCTCTTCCGGCCCGATTATCGGCTCCGAATTGCTTCCCGGACACCTGACCGGTCGAAATTATTCGGCCAGCCTTCTTGAACACAATCCTGACGCGTCTCTCTTCGACATTCTTGAAGATATCGAGCGACGCATTATCATCGACAAGCTGGAGCACAGCAACTGGAACCAGACCGAAGCCGCCGAACAGTTTCACATTCCGCTTTCGACTCTGAACCAGAAGATCAAACGGTTGAATATCGAGATTAAGAAGCGAGTGAAGGAGTGAAACCGGGGCTCCGTGATAGTCTCGGCTTTAGATCGTTCAACGCTGATTCTGCATCCATTGAATTGAACCAATGCCCATAGCCACGCTCGATTCAGCCGCCAAGAAGGGTGTAGCCGCAGTTCAGCAGTATTCTCTGCTCTCTGCGCGAGCACTGGCGAATCTCTTTCGACGCCCCTTCTACGGCGCGGACATCATCACACAAATGGACCTGATCGGCATCGGGTCACTGCCCATCGTCATTCTTACCGGCTTTTTCACGGGCGGCGTGCTGGCACTGCAATCGGCTTCCACACTCGCGCAATTCGGCGCCGCGGCGATCACCGGCCAGCTGGTAAGCCTGTCGATGATCAAGGAGCTGGGTCCGGTGCTTACCAGCCTCATGGTTTCCGGGCGGAACGCCTCGGGCATGGCCAGCGAACTGGGCTCGATGATGGTGACCGAACAGATTGACGCCATGCGCGCACTCGGCACTGACCCGCTCAAGAAGCTGGTGATGCCGCGCATCGTCGCCACCGTCGTCATGCTCTTTTTTCTCACGATTGTTTCGGATGCGGTCGGTATTCTGGGAGGCGCGTTTGTTGCAGTAAGCATGCTGGGACAGGACGCCTCGCAATACTTTCACACGGCATACCAGACATTGCGTTATCCAGACGTTACACAGGGCCTGGTGAAGCCTCTTTTCTTTGGCTTCATCATCTCCACCATCGGCTGCTACTACGGCATGAATACACGGGGCGGCACACAGGGCGTAGGCAGGTCGACCACACAGGCGGTCGTTGTCTCCTCGGTGCTGATTATTGCGGTGGATTTTGTGGTCAGCAAATTCATGATCGGCATCTTTGGCCGGTGATTCCCCTGGGCTGTGATTCGAGGAGAAGACGGTAAGCGCTATGGCTGACCTTGCTGTGCAAAGCGATGTCTCGCCCAGCCAGGTGTATCCCGACGCGCCAGCCGTTCGCTTCGAAAATGTCTCCATTGGCTTTGAGGGCAAAGATGTTCTCGAAGACATCTCCTTTGAGGTAAAGCGGGGCGAAACCCGCATTCTGCTGGGACCGGCGGGCGTGGGCAAGAGCGTGCTGCTGAAGCTGACCAACGGCCTGCTCAAGCCAGACTCGGGCCGCATCTTCGTCTTCGGCTATGAAGTGAGCGCCATGCGCGAGGAAGACCTGTTCAGGCTGCGCGGGTCGATCGGCACTGTATTTCAAGAGGGCGCACTCTTCGATTCGCTCACCGTGCGCGACAATGTCGGCTATCGCCTGATGGAAGAACGTATGCCCGATGCCGAAATCGACCAGCGTGTCACCGAGGCTCTGCGCTTTGTCGAACTTGAGCATACGCTGACGAAGTTTCCGTCAGAACTTTCCGGAGGCATGCGGCGTCGCGTAGCCATCGCGCGCGCCATCATCACCAAACCGGATCTGCTGCTCTACGACTCGCCAACGGGCGGACTAGACCCCATCACCTCGACCACCATCATCGAACTGGTTATCAAGCAGCGTGACTTCTACAAGACGAGTTCCCTGCTGGTGACCCACCGGCTTCAGGATGCCTTCATGCTGGCCACCCACCGCTTCAACAAGGAAACCGGCCAGATGGAGCCGCTGCCGGAGAACCAAACCGATCCGAGCACCAGCTTTCTGATGCTGCATCTGGGCAAGCTTGTCTTTGACGGGTCGACGCACGATCTGGTTCACTCCAACGACGAGTTCCTCAAGCAGTATCTTTCGTAGCATCTTTTTGCAGCTCAGCCTCCCCGTGCCAGCGCAATTCCACAGCTGGTTTTTGCGGGTGGGCGAGCGGCTCTGCTAACCTGAGTAGTTTGAGTTTTCTGCTGGAGCAAGCTACTTATGGCATTCAAGTTTAAGGGCGTGGATTTCATCGGCTTTGACAGCCTGTTGAGCGACGACGAGCGCATGGCTCGCGACACTGCACGCCAATTTATCGAAGACAATCTCATCCCCATTATCGAAGAGTGCAACCGCGAGGGCCGTTTTCCCCGCGAACTCGTTCCGCAAATGGGCCAGCTTGGCTTTTTTGGAGCCAATCTGCATGGCTACGGTTGCGCAGGCATGTCCAATGTCGAGTATGGGCTGGTGATGCAAGAGTTCGAACGCGGAGATTCCGGCGTGCGCAGCTTTGTCAGCGTGCAGTCGGCGCTGGTGATGTATCCCATCTTCACTTTTGGATCGGATGAGCAGAAGGATTACTGGCTTCCGCGGCTTGCCACCGGCGAAAAGCTGGGCTGTTTCGGTCTGACTGAACCAGACTTCGGGTCGAATCCGGGCGGTATGCGCACTCGGGCGAAAAAGTCTGGCGACGAGTACATCCTCAACGGCGAAAAGATGTGGATCACGTCGGGCTCGATCGCTGACGTCGCGATTATCTGGGCCAAGGTAGACGACGAAGATGGGCGGGTGCGCGGTTTCCTGGTCGAAGCCGACCGTCCCGGCTTTACGGCATACGATGTTCACGGCAAATGGTCGCTGCGTGCGTCGGTTACCTCGGGGCTCTCACTGCAAGACGTTCACGTTCCGGCTAAAAATCTTATGCCGGGAACGGGCGGGCTAAAGTCGCCGCTCATG
>DATAQX010000437.1:0-7374 GCA_036264455.1 Silvibacterium sp.
CCTACGCCCCAGGCCGAATCGGAATTCGAGCAAGAGATCCGGTATTACCCGAAAGACTTTCTGGCGAATTACATGCTGGGTTTTCTGGCATCGAGTGAGCGGCAGTATGCCGTCGCGGACAAATATATGAAGGTCGCGGCCGAATTGAATCCCACTGCGGTGGAGCCCTGGCTGTACATGGGATTGAACGCTTTTGCCCAGGGAGATGCGAAGACCGCCGAACCGCTCCTGCGCAAAGCCATCGAGCTCACCGGTGCGGATGAAGCGCGTACCAATTACCAGATCCGGAGAGCCTACGTCGACCTTGGACGCATACTCGCGAACTCGGGACGTGAGCAAGAGAGCGATGTCTATTTTGCAAAGGCTCGCGATCTCCAAAACAAGGTCATGGGAGACACCCAGCAGAAGGTCACCTCTATGGTGCTTTCGGAGGGGGGCGGCTCCATGGCGGCCATGGTGCCGCTGGACAAGCGACAGGAAAATCAGGCTGCTCCCCTTGTCCAGGGAAAAGCAGATGCCTTCGCTCCTGTCGACGCCTCAGTAATGGCGAACGCGAACCTGTCAGGGAGCCAGCGCGCACTTGCCAAGACCCAGGAAGACGATCTGCGGCTCATTCTGGGTCAGAGTTTCAGCGATCTGGCAACAGCGGAGGCCATTCAGCATAACTATGCCGTCGCGCTCACACACTATCAGGCAGCGGAGCGCTGGAACTCTTCGATCGATGGCCTGGCCAAGAACCTGGGACAATGCGCTTACCGTGCAGGGAATTACCCAGAGGCCACCCGTAGTCTTTCCCGAGCACTTGAAGAGCAGCCGGGTCAAATTCCGCTGGAAGCCATGCTCGGCATGGCCTACTTCGCATCTGATAAATACGCGGATGCCGCGAAGACCTTTGCGCCGCTCGGCGTAGCCGGAATGCAAGACGGTTCCGTAGGATATGCGTGGGCAGGATCACTCACCAGACTCGGCCATCTGAAAGAAGCATCCGATGTTTTGGGACAGTATGAAAGCGGAAATCTATCCAACGATACATTGCTTCTGGTTGGCCGGCTCTGGACGGACATCGGAGACTACAGCCGTGCTGTAGCGACTCTACATCGCGCTTTGCAGGCTAATCCGTCGCTGCCCAAGGCTCATTATTATGCCGGTCTGGCCGACATTCGCTGGGAGCATTGGTCAGATGCGCGGAATGAACTACAGGCCGAGCTTGCGCTAAGTCCCGGGGATGCTGATGCTACTTACCACTTAGGTTTTGTAGACCTTCAGGAATCAAAGATTGACGATGCAGCAAAGCTCTTTGAGCAGGTCATAGCAGCGAATCCGGATTACGCGAACGCCCAATATGAGTTGGGTAAGATTCTGCTCGATCGCGGACAACTACAGGAAGCAGTGCCTCACCTCGAAGCAGCAGCGCGTCTTAGTCCCGAAAAAGATTATGTTCACTATCAGCTGCAGGCCGCTTACCGGAAAGAATCCCGCACCGCAGATGCGGATCGTGAACTTGCTGTTTATCAGGAGCTAAAAACGAAGTCGCGCCCGCACATTCCTCAGTCACCGACCCAAAATCCATAATGCATATAGTCAGCCTGCTTTCATTGAACAAAATAAAAAAGTCACTTACAGCTTTCTTTCTCTCCGCCAGCCTGCTTTCGGCACAGGAGGGCCATCCGCCGCCGGTGCCGCCCCCGCCTGGAGCTAAATCGACCAGGTGCAGTGGCCGCTCCATACCGCAACTCGAAGATGTGACGGCGAAAGCCGGAATCACCTTCAAGCACACCGCCGATCCTTCCAAGAAATACATTGTCGAGTCGATGAGCGGCGGCGTAATTCTCATCGACTACGATCGGGATGGATGGCCGGACATCTACTTCACCAACGCTCCCACCGTCGAGATGGCCACCAAGAACGAGGCGAGTCTTGGTGTTCTGTATCGTAACAACCACGACGGAACCTTTAGCGACGTTACCGCTAAGGCTGGGCTGACCAAGGCATGCTTCGCCATGGGGGGAGCTGTCGGGGACTATGACAACGATGGCTGGCCCGACCTGTATGTCACCTGCCTTGGCGGAAACATCCTTTATCACAACAATGGTGACGGAACTTTCACCGATGTTACCGCCAAGGCCCAAGTGGCCGATGGCCGCTGGTCTACGGGCGCGTCATTTGGCGATTATGACGGGGATGGTTTCGTCGATCTGATGGTCGCGAACTACGTTGACTTTCGCCTGAACGATCTCCCCGGTTTCGGCAGCGCGCCCAACTGCAAGTACCGCGGCATTTCCGTGCAGTGTGGACCGCGCGGCTTGCGCGGCGCTGGTGATTCTCTCTTCCACAACAATGGCGATGGTACTTTTACGGATGTATCGAAGGCTGCCGGTGTCAGCGATCCTGATGGCTACTACGGCATGGGCGTCATCTGGGCCGACTTCAACAATACCGGACGTCCGGATATCTACGTAGCCAATGATTCGACACCGAAATTCCTGTACAAGAATCTGGGCAACGGCACGTTCAAGGACATTGGCCTTCAGTCCGGCACGGCGGTCAGCGAAGACGGCTCAGAGCAGGCCTCGATGGGGATTGCTGTTGGCGACTACAACCATACCGGCCGTCCATCCCTTTATATAACCAACTTCTCCGACGAGAACGACCTGTTGTATCGCAATGACGGAGACTGGAATTTTACCGAGGTTTCCTATCCGTCAGGTGTGGCGCTGCCTTCGCTGCCGTTCGTGAAGTGGGGTACGGCCTTTGTCGATCTGGACAACGACGGCTGGCTGGATCTGATTGCCGTCAATGGCCATGTCTATCCACAAGTCGATACGCTGCCTTCCGGCGCGAGCTATCGTGAACCGAAGCTACTCAGCATGAACCAGAAGGACGGCAGCTTTTGCGATGCCAGCGATCAGGCGGGGCCGGCGCTCAAGGAGAAGCGTGTGTCGCGCGGTCTTGCTGTCGGCGATCTCTTCAACGACGGCAACATGGACGTCGTAGTGGGAGACATCGATGGGGCGCCCATGATTCTGAAAAATCACGGCGTCCCCGGGCGGCACTGGGTGAGCTTCGAACTGGCGGGAACGAAGAGCAACCGGCTGGCGCTCAACGCGCGCCTTAAGATCGTCGCCGGGGGCATGACGCAGACCGATGAGATTCACAGCGGCGGCAGCTATCTCTCGCAGAACGACCTACGGGTACACTTCGGTCTTGGAGCGGCGACGAAGATCGACAGCGTGGAGATTCACTGGCCATCAGGCAAGGTTGAAACTTTGACCAACCTTGCGGCGGATCAGTTTTACTCGGTGCTCGAAGGGCAGGGAGTTGTTCCGGCGGAGAAGATCCGTCCGGCGAAGGGAAAGCACTCCTAGGCACCCCCTCCCCCCGTTCTAGCCTCTTAATTGATTCTAAAAGGGTTAGTTAACAGGTCGGCTGTAACCGTTTCATTCTAAAATCGTTACATCTACCTAATAGAAAATAAATCACTTAAAGACGACGATTGAATCTAACTGCTTTAGCACCTCGTCATTGATTCGATGGGAGTTGCGAGCTTTCAAAACAGAAAAAGCCCGGCTGAGCCGAGCCTTTGTCTCTACTTCTATTATCGCCGATTTGGGGAAATCGCCAGCCAATTCTTTCGTGCAGACTGACGCAAAAAGGCAGGTCCACACATAGAACTGTCCAACTCAAGCGAACTGCCCACTCAAGCCAAAAATCAGGCTTGAATGGGGCACCCGGTACACAACGGCGATTCGCCTGCGCGAACTAAGGTATGGCCTGCGCGATTCGCCACGCGACCCCGGCGGGATCCAACAGGACAAAGTCACGCATCTTCCAGTCTCGATCTTCAGGCGGCTCCGTCGTTATGCCATATTTCTCGCTTATCTGTTGGTCCTGAACGTGTTTCCACCAAGCCTCAACATCGTTGACAAGCAGATGCATCTGCAAGTTCTCGGCCAGCTCCCTGGTGTAATAGTTCTGAAGGAGTATGCCTGCCTTGCCTTCGGCTCCGTGAGGCCCAACATGGAGATATGCCAGCTTGTCATTGCTCCAACACAGCGTGAATCCCAGGTCCTGGTAAAACGCCTTCGACCTCTCGAAATCCCTGGCGGGGACGTGGGCCCTGAGCTCGATTGCCGTTAGATCCTTCACAAGTCTCTCCCGAAATGATTATGGCCCATCTTATGAGAAAAGCGACGCAGAGTCTTGAAGACCGGCAGATGGCTGAGGCGCATCCTTCATCACGGCAGTCCTCTTAGTCGTACTTCGCCGGCGGCGTCGGTTTTTCAACAGCCACAAAAACAAGCGGACACCTGATGACACACACTCTCTCGCGTCAAGAGGGACTTGCAGTACGCTCACCGATTGCCCACCTTAGCGACGATAAGACCGTCGCGAAGATGGGGCACCCAAGGAGGTGGTATGGTCAGACATGGGCCACCCGCCCACCTGGCCTCGTTAAAAGACCCGAAGACTGGGCCTGGTCCACTTACCGTCACTATTTACTCAACGATCCCGCCCCGGTCCGGATTACCCGTCTCTGACCAGAAAGAGCGGATCGCACCATTGTGCGATTGCCCACCTTAGCGACGATAAGACTGCCGCGAAGATGGGGCACCCATAGTGGTGGTATGGTCAGATATCGGTCACCGCCGTAAGTTCGGAAGTCCTGAGTGCAGAAGTGCCCGGGGAGGTCCATTTGAATCCGGAAAGCGATCCCAGGATGAACGGCTCTCATGAGCAGAGCGTAGCGGATTTATCTCTTCTCAATCAGCAGAGTCACTATCTTCGGATCTTTAAGTCGAATGTCTTTGTTCGCGACCATGATCGCAGCCTGAAGTTCTACGTTGATCAACTTGGATTCAGCGTGGTCGCGGATGGGCGCTTCGAGTTTGGCCGCTGGGTAGCGATTGCGCCTCCAGATGGCAACACGATCCTCGCCCTGCTCGCGCCGAAGCGCGGTCAGGAGAACTACAAGCTGATCGGGCGACCCACCCAGATAGGCTTCATCGCCGAAGACATAGATGCTACTTATGAGCTTTGGCGCAGCCGGGGCGTGCATTTCGAACATCCTCCGCAGAAGACACTATGGGGCGGAACGTTTGCCCGGTTTACGGATGTAGATGGAAACTCGTTTGAACTTCTTGCGTCCGACGAGATGAGCCGGGAGATTGAATCGCAGCGCCGTGCAGCCGAGGAGAAGCTGGAGGCCGAGCGGCGAGCGGCGCAGGAAATGGAGATCGCGAAACAGGTGCAGGCGCGGCTCTTCCCGCAGATCCTTCCGGCCATGAAAACACTCGACTATGCCGGCGTCTGCATTCAGGCCCGTCATGTGGGCGGCGACTACTATGATTTTCTGACGCTGGGACCGGAACGGCTGGGGCTGCTGATCGGAGACATCTCAGGCAAAGGCATTGCCGCCGCGCTGCTGATGGCGAATCTCCAGGCCAACCTGCGCAGCCAGTTCAGCCTGGCTCGTGATGAACCGCAAACGTTTCTGCAGTGCGTGAACCAGCTCTTTTACGAAAACACGGTGGACAGCGCCTATGCCACGGTCATCTTTGCCGAGTATGACGGCATAGCGCGGCGGCTGCGCTACGCAAATTGCGGACATCTGTCGGCGCTCCTTCTGCACTGCGATGGTTCTTTGGAGCGGCTGCAGTCGACGGGCACGGTTTTGGGCCTGTTCAAAGACTGGGACAGCCCGACTGTGGAATGCCAGCTTTCGCCCGGCGACATCTTTGCGCTTTATACCGACGGCGTGACGGAGTCCTTTAACCCTGACGGGGAAGAGTTCGGAGAGGATCGCCTTGTGGATGCACTGAAGCGCCACAGTGAACAGTCAGCGCGGGCCATTGTGGCCTCAGTGGTCGCAGATGTTCAGCGCTTCAGCCCCGAGGAGCAGCACGACGACATTACGTTGATTGTGGCCAAGTGCAGGGCTTAAATCTTTGCGTTATTGAGTTTTGAGGCTCTTCCGAGATGGAGAACTGTCAAACGATTCACCTGATTACGCTTCGAGGTCCTGTCCAAAACACAGTCTGTAGCCGTTGCAGTCCTCGATATCAAAGTCACGGCAGCCGTACGGCTGGTTGCAGATTTCACGCGCGATCCTGACGCCAACTCTCTGAAACTCCTCATACAGGGCGTCGGCGTCCTCGACCCAGATATACGCATCCCAGATTCCCTCTTCCGGGTTTGTCTTGCCATTGGGATGCATGAACGCGCTCGTCTCAGGTTTGTTGAGCATGATGGTGATTCCGCCACGACGAACCATGGTGAAGCAGGGTGGCTCTCCCCAGAAGCGTTGATAGTTGAAGCCTAACTTGTCGCGGTAGAAGTTAGCCGTGACGACTACATCGTCGACGATGAAACACGGAGCAACATTCCAGTGTGGTCTCGCGGCAGTTTTGACATTCTCCGCCATCCCCTTTTCCTCCGCACCTTCGGCCTTCAGGACTTCCAACGAACCCGGGACGAATTGTACATAGGCTGGTCGAGCCGGTGCTACACGTCAGGGCCCGCATCCGGCATTTGTCACCAAAAGTGACAGTTTGTCACGCCAGCCGGCCCGTTCAAGACTTTGCGCAACTCCTCTCTACTGAATGGAGGGAGACTTGGCCAACAGAGAGCGCGTCGACGACTCCAGCCACCACCAACCAACACGCGTGACGAGAGGATCGTCGAAAGAACTTTACATTGCTGCTCTCGCAACCACCTTTTGGAGGCAGCTCATGTTTTCGTATCGGCGAGTGGCGTTATTAATAGGACTTCTCTTGTGCTCAGTAAGTGCTCTGGCACAGTCATCGTTTACATCTGTGCGCGGTACGGTTACAGATCCTTCGGGGGCCGTTCTGCCCGGAAGCAGAGTGGAAGCGAAAAATATAGCAAACGGACAGGTCGCATCCCAGGCCGCGAACGAGCAGGGGGAGTATCACTTTCCGCAGCTGGCTCCCGGCGCTTACCTGATTACAGCGTCAAGCAGCGGCTTTGGAACACAGACCAAGCGTGCGGAACTGCTGGTGAATCAGCCGGCAACGGTGAATTTCGAGCTTACTGTTCAGGCTTCGACGGTCACGGTTGATGTAAGCGCCCAGACGCAGATCCTGAACGATTCCGATGCCACGATCGGCAATGCGCTAAACAATGCGACGATCGCCGCGTTGCCCAGCGAGGGCCGCAACGTCCCGGATTTATTAAGTCTTCAGCCAGGTGTCCTGTATCTTGGCCACGGAGCAGACAAACAAAGTGACAGCCGAACAGGTTCCGTCGCGGGTGCGCGTTCCGATCAGACGAATGTGACGCTCGATGGCCTGGATGACAATGACCAGACGCAAGGGTATGCCTTTACCGGCGTGCTGCGTTCCACCCTGGATTCGG
>DATAQX010000452.1:0-4857 GCA_036264455.1 Silvibacterium sp.
TCGCAACCAGGCTGGCTTCTGAACCGGCGCAATGTACTTTCCGGGTTCAAGCGTTAGAGAAAGCAGATCTCTCCACTTCGTGCAATTTGACGCTCTCGTGGCTTGAGTGGGGGTAATTCCGGATTTCTGCGACATCAACAACCGTCAGCTTTGTTTTTCGAAAATCTTGCTTTTGCGATTCGAAATGCGGTAGTCTCCGCGCCGTGTCAAATATTCCCCTAAATTCCCCGTTAATCCTTGTTCCTGGATCTCGGCTTGCCAGGACTTGACACAACTCTGTGACTACTAGAGTTGTGGGCATTTTCGACCTCAGAGAGGAGAATTCATGAGACAAGTTGGGAAACAACTTTTGGTGGTTGTGCTGTTCATTTTTACGACTGTATTCGCTTGCTATGCACAGCAAGACGACGATCAAGTACCCATCAGTTTCTTATCGAATGCGTCGCACAAATCCGTTCAAATGGCGCCCCGTGGCCACCGCAACGGCCAGGGCCACGCCAACGGTATTCCAAATATCGATTCCCTTGTGAACTTCAACGATCATTTCCAGGCACAAGGCGTCGATCAAAACGGCAATGCGCAGATCATTTGGTACTACAACATGGTGGGAACCGCTCCACAGCATCATGGCACGACCACCTTCAATGCTCCAATCGTTCCTGTCACATTGGATTTGCGCAACGCCGATGGCTCGCCGAGGTTTGTCAACGGCAAGCCGCTCATATCAAGCCCGGCACAGTTCGTTCAACCGCTGCTCGATTCACCGATTTTTCAGAATTTCTCATACTCGAGCAGTAACGATGCCACCCAGTACACGGATGCCGTCCAGCGGGCGGAGTTCTTTAATAGGGCGAAGTCGGACTGGCACACCATGCTCAATCCGAGCGTGAAGACGGGAAGAACGATGGTTCTCCTCCGCGGCACGTATCAGTTTGCCCTCAATGCCGACGGAAGCTGCTGCGCGTTTGTGCTCGTTGATTCCAACGTGTTTGGCAATGCGTTGTTCCCACCCACTTTTCCTGTCGATAACAGCACGCCCGTAGGCGCCGCAGAAAACGCGGGCGACATCACGACGAAAGATATCTCGACGTTCTTCTTCCCTAACACCTACCTCTATGTGGGCAACCCCGGCAATTGCTGCATCCTTGGCTTTCACACGTATGATTTCGAACCAGGTATTCCAAGCAATGGCAACCTCGAGCGACGCTACGTGCTGAATTATTCCAGCTGGATCAGTCCTGGTCTGTTCGGAGGCGGTCTCGCGGACATAACTGCGACGAGCCATGAACTGGCGGAGACCTTCAATGATCCCTTTGTTGCCAGCGACGGCATTCACAACATCACACCTTGGTGGTTATCGCCCAACGGGAACTGTCAGAACAATCTCGAGGTTGGCGATGTAATCGAAGGGCTACCCCAAGGCGTCTACCCAATCACGATGAATGGGATGACCTACCATCCGCAGAACGAGGCCATGCTGCAATGGTTCGAGTTCGAAGCTCCGTCTAGTGCAATCAGCGGAGCGTACAGTTACCCGAACATCAATACGCTGACGGCTCTTTCACCTCCCGAAGGTGTTAATTGCCAGTGAGAGACTCTCAAGCCGAAGGCCAAACCGGACATGTGCTCCGGGATGGCCTTCGGCCTTAACGCAAGCTCGAATCTGCGCAGTGCCTCCATCTAAGAAGATGTCCATACCGTTCACAAAGCTAATCGCATGACTTAATGGCGCTTCTAAGAACGAAGACGAAATATTCGTGCAAGAGCCGCAGAGCGGTCAGAGTCGTCGGAAGGCCGCCCCGCTCGCGCACTACAGACTTCGGCGTGCATGCCTTTTGCCCCTACCATTAGTTAGTGTCCATTCCCTATTGGCCCGCATCCGCCGCGATTGTAATGGCTGTCCATACTTGTCTGAGCGCCTCCCCCAGTCCGTAAGAGAACGGGGCGGATTGAACCGGCAATTCTTCGGTTAACAGCCGCAGGGTGTCGGTATTCTCCCCTCTACTACCGTTTACGCTGTGGTGCTTTCTGTCCAGAATCTAAGCGCATTAGAGCCGATCTATCGCCCTCTCTCTTCCCCTCTCATACCCTGGACCGTCCCCACATAATGCCCCACATGACCAGCCGGGCAGTTGCACCACCTTGGCGCCGATTTGCCCCGGTCCAGTACGCACATGCCGACACCGAAGGTACGTTCCGAAGGGGCTACCAACACCCGCCGGTCTTCTTAATCCCCTTGGAACGCTACGCGTAGTTTTAGAGGAGAGTCTAATGTTGGTGGAAGTGGGGGAAAGTCCGTCGTCGTTATCGCAGTCCATGCAGCTCTATCGAGCTTCACGTCTCCTGACGGATGCTCTAGAACCATTGAAGTGGTTCTACCGTTCGGCGCGATTGTAAAGCTGATCATCGGTTGCTCAGCCCCGGCGGACTGGTGTCCTATCTTCTGAGCCGATGACAACCAATGGCTTTTTAGATTGGAGATGGAGGTCCTCATATACGGAGCGAGGTCAACGCCTCTCGTGTCGCTGAGGATCTCCACTTTTAGGCGATTTACATGCGACGCCTCTTGGCCGCGAGCGAGACCCAGCAGGGACGGAATGAGCAGCGCGATTGGGAAAGCGCGCCAGGGCAGTTTCATGCGCTGAGCATACTCCTGGCGCTACAGGCTTTCAAAGTAGATGGCAGGACTACGCGCTTCCGAATTACGGCTGGTAGCGTTTAAACCGCAAAAAACGAGAGGGGCTGATCGGTTGCGGTTTGGATCAGCCCCAAGGCTAGTAGAAAGTGCATGTTGTTGTGTTCCGATGGTTAAAAACGTGGTCGAGTTGTTGGGGATCGAACGGCCGCAGGTCTAGATCGCATGATTCGCGCCCATTTCGGGAATGGTTCGAAAATCATCCATTAAGCGAATTCGACCCCATAGGTCTAATGCACGGAATGCATCTATCTTCATGACAGAGTGAAGAATCAATGTGGGACGATCAGGTTGAGCGACGCAAATTCGAGCAGCTATGGCGCGTAGGAAGGGGCTCTCGGCTCATGTACATCATGTTTGTCGCTATCTTCCTAATATTGCTGACGATTGCCGTGTGCTTCGGCTAGGCTTCCGGACCTTGGAGATTATGCGCGAGTTCGCTTAATAAGCCTGGGGATACTTCCGGATGTCCTCTGCTGTCTTTACTGCATGACTGCGGTTGCATTTATTCCACCGTATGCAGTCTTGTAGAGCATCCATCAGGCCTGGTCCTTCCCGCTTTCATTTCGCTCACACCCAGTAACGATCCTTTCTGCCTCGGCCCCGTCCGGCAGGGAGCAGGCGCGGCCGAAGCTACCATCCTCGCCTTCGACCCACGGCCCGATCCGTGGTTCTCCCGGGTATCCGATGTCGCAGATGATGGTCATGTATGTTAACTGCCCGCTTCAGAGTGAACGTGTACAAGCTTGTTACCGCTGCCGAATAATGAAGAAGAGACAACCAGGCTATGGCAAAGACCATCTGCGTCTCCTAGTCGAGGAGCCGGCCGTGTCCAGTAGTCCACCCACCTTCGCATCGGAACAACGGCGCACCCCCTCATGGAAGCACCGTCGCTACATCATCGAACTGGCTCTGTTTGGCGTCTTTGTGCTCGCGCTGGCGGCCGTTGCTCTGATGCTCACCTATTGGCCCTTCCGGTACCGCGAAGTGCACCCTCTGCTGGAGCGCACCTTCCGCAGCCAAGTGCTGGTGAAACGCTACCATCGAACCTATTTCCCTCACCCCGGCTACGTGGCCGAGGGCGTTATCTTCTATCGTCACGGTGATACGCAGATCCCCCCTCTGGCGACGCTCGACCGCATGACAGTTGTCGGCAGGTGGACAAACCTGCTCTTTCACCCGCACGAACTGTACGAGATTCGTCTGGGCGGCCTTCATGTGCGGATTCCCCCGCCAGGGACGAAGGCGCGTGCACTGGACTTCAACGACGGTGTGGTCGCTCCCTCTCAGCAGAAGATTGCGATTGAGACCATCGTTGCAGATGGGACCACGCTTGATTTCCTTGCAACCGGCAGCGCGCCTGGGCTGCGCCTTCAGTTCCCCTTACTTCAGGTCCACAACGTGCACCAGGGCCAGCCGCTCAGCTTCGTGGCGCGCGTGTTGATCCCGAGACCGCAGGGGACCGTCTTTGCCACCGGTTCCGTAGGACCATTCCGCACAAATGATTATGGCGCCACCTCCCTCTCGGGGACCTATTCGCTGCAGAATGCGGATCTGAGTCAGGTGCCTGGCATCTCCGGCCACGCGTCGGCCAGCGGGCGCTACAATGGGACCTTCTCCGGCATCGAGACCTTCGGTCAGGTCGCCATTCCTGACTTCCGTGCTGCGTCCGCGCACATGGTGCAATTGGACGCGGCTTATCGCGTCTTGGTGAACGGCACCAACGGCGATATAGAGATCCAGGATACGGGGGTGAGGACCGGCCGAAATCTTATTACCGTAAGCGGCTCCGTGGTGGGCAAGCCAAACAAGGTCAATCTCACCATTGCAACGAAAGACAGCCGCGTCCAGGACCTGCTCAAAATCGTCGAGCACGACGACCCTTCCGTCGTCGGCAAGGTCAGCTTTCACGCTGCAGTCCACCTGAACAACGGCCCTGGGAAGTTTCTTCAGCGGCTTGGTCTCAAAGGAGAAGTCTCCCTCGCCCAGGTGAGCTTCGCAAAACCCGACACGCAGCATGACATGGACGCCTTCGCCGCGCGGGTCCAAAAAGACCCTCCCGGCGGTTCCAAGAGTGATCCTCTTCAGGTGACAGCAACCGCCTCGTCGTCCACCGCCTTCCATGAAGGTGTGGCATATTTTCCCGATATTCACGTCACCTT
>DATAQX010000477.1:0-7270 GCA_036264455.1 Silvibacterium sp.
CCGCAGCTCTGGGCCTGGAAGAAATACCGCATCCGCGAGGTCCGGCGTTATGTCGATCGCATGCTCGTCATCTTCCCTTTTGAGGAACGCTTCTATCTCGACCGGCAGGTCCTGGCCACCTATGTCGGCCATCCGCTCGCCGACCTGCCGCTACCCACCGTCTCCCGCGAAGACTTCGCTCGCGAAACCGCTCTCGATCCGTCCAAACATTTGGACCCGACGAAGCAATGGATAGGGCTGCTCCCCGGCAGCCGCGCCAAAGAAATTCGTCTCAACCTGCCCGAAATGCTTCGAGCCGCCGGCCTCCTGCAAAAGCAAGGCAATTACGAATTCCTGCTGCCGCTTGCGCCAACACTGACCAAGTCCCAACGAGCCGAAGTTCAGGCCATGCTTCCGGCCACGCCTCGCATCTACGTCACCAGCGATGCACGCGCCACCCTTTATCACAGCCGGGCCAGCCTCGTTGCCAGCGGAACTGCTACCGTCGAGGCTGCGCTTATTGGCAACCCGTTCGTCGTGGTCTACCGGGTGTCGCCGCTCAGTTACGCCGTTGCCAGGCGCGTCGTTGACGTGCCCCATGTTGGCATGGTGAATCTTATTGCAGGTCGCCGTGCTGTTCCTGAACTCATCCAGGGTGACTTTACTGCTGAAAGCGCCGTCTCACACTTGCAGCCGCTTTTGGAAGAAGGGCAGCCTCGCGCTCGCATGATCGCCGACCTGCGCGAAATATCGGGTATGCTCAAGGCCGAAGGAAATAACAGCGACGAATCGGCAATCGACCGCGTTGCCCGCATTACAGTGGAAGTACTTGACCAGAATTCGCATGGAACTGCTTAACGAAAATGAGCTACGTCAGGAAAAATAACTCGATCGTCATGACGATACCCCGCTCCACACACCGGCCCCTTTCGTTCTTTCGCATTGCATCCGTTTTCTGCATGCTTCTCCTTGCCGTACCAGGCCTCCGCGCTGCCGATAAAACGCCCCCTCTTCAGGTCAATGCCTATACCATTGACGCGGAGCTGAAACCTCAGAGTCACATCCTCACCGCCGTCACCCGCGTCAACTTCACCGCTCTTGAGCCGGTCGACACTGCGGTCTTCGAACTCCATGGCGCGCTCAAGGTCGACAAGGTTACCGATTCCAGAAACCAGCCCCTCAACGGCGAGCGAGGAGCCGAAGCCTCCCTCCGCATCACTCCACAGCAGCCGTTGACCAAGGGACAGACCTATACCTGGACCTTTTATTACTCCGGAGCCCTGGAGAGCGACGCCGGAGGTGCCGTCGAAGGCCTCAAACTCGCCTATGTCGGTGATCCCGCTTCGTATCTGCTCTACGCAGGACGCTGGTTCCCCATGGTCGGCTACCAGACCAATCGCTTCACCGCCGATATCCATGTCAAAGTTCCCTCCGGCTACACCGTCATCGGCAGCGGATCGCAAGGCAGCGCCCGACCCGCCGCCGGCGGCAACGAGTACGACTTCAGCTGGAAGAAACCCGGCTTCCCCGGCACCATCATTGCCGGCAAGTTCAACGCGCCCGTTTCGCCCGCCGCAAATATCCACGTCTACACCACCGACGCGCATAAGGCAGCCGCCGCTGACTACGGCCAGTCTGCGCTGCGCATCTTCGCCTACTTCACATCCTCTTTCGGCCTGCCCGAATCCAGCACCCTGAACGTCGTCGAGCTGCCCGACGACACGGTGCCGTCCTACTGGGCGCCTGAAATCGCGGCCGTCGCCGGCAACCGCATCGGAGGCAAGACCGACTTCCGCCTGCTCGCCAACACCATCGCCCACCAGTGGTGGGGCAGCGAAGTCAGCCCGGCCACGGAAAACGACGCGTGGATCACCAACGGCATGTCCCGGTACGCCGAGCTGATGTATCTCGAAGACGCCTCAGGCAGATCGGCGCTGGACAACGCCATTCTCGATGTCTCCGCCGGAGCTCTCGCCTACGACACTATTCCGCTTTCCAGTACCGGCCGTCTCAGCGTCTATTCACCAGAATTCCAATCCATGACCCTCGAGAAAGGGGCCGTCGTCTTCCACATGCTTCGCTGGGAAGTCGGCGATGACAGCTTCATCAAAATCCTCCGCGCCGCGCTCTCGCAATTTACAAACAAGGGCATCAAGACCAGCGATTTTGAGAAGCTCGCCGAAGCGCAATCCCAGCAGCAGCTCACGCCCTTCTTTGCCCAGTGGCTCGACGGCACCGGAGCACCCGCGTTCACCGACAAGTACGCCATCTACCGCCTCGGCAATAACAAGGGCTTCCGCACCATCGGAGAAATCCAGCAGGATCTCGATCTCTTCAACATGCCCGTCGATCTGCGCATCGACACCGACGGCAAGACGGAGAACAAGCGCATCACCGTCGTCGGCACCGACTCGCAATACGTGATCGATACTTTCGGTCGGCCGCGCCATGTGCTCATCGATCCCGACAACTGGGTTCTCAAGAGCACCCCCAACATGCAGGTCCGCGTCGCCATTCTCAAAGGCCAGCAACTCGTCGCTCAGGGCGACATCACCGGGGGCCTGGCCGAATACCAGAAGGCGCTCCAGGCCAATCCGCAAAGCTCACTCGCCCACTACCGCATCGCCGAGATCTTCTTCACCCAGCACAACTACCAGTCCGCCATCAACTCTTATCGCGACGCTCTGCGCGGCGACGACGACCCCAAGTGGACCGAGGTCTGGAGCCACGTCCAGATCGGAAAGATCTTCGATGTAACCGGCCAGCGCGACCGCGCCGTCCCCGAGTATCGGCAGGCCATCCAGACCAACGACAACACCGCCGGAGCCCTCAACGAAGCCCGCCATTATCTGCAGGTTCCTTACAAGCGGCCGGACACCGAGTAGGCCACCACGGAGATATCGTTCTGAGCCTTCCCGTCAGCCTCAAAAGGCCGTCGGCCATTGCTGCCTGCCGTGGATGACGGCGAGAATCTGGATTGCCGATGGCTGAACGCGATACGCAACAATAAAGGGTGTCCGTGGAATGACCAGTTCCCGCGTGCCGCCCACCCGGCCTGGACGTCCGACGTTGGGAAACGCCGCCAGGCTGGCGACCGCGTCGAGTACCCGCGCAACCATACGATCCGCCGCGTCGGGATTGTCCTCGGCAATGTAGGAATGGAGCGAGTGCAGGTTGTCCTGGGCAATGTCCGTCCAGTCTACGATCACCGCCGGGCATTCCAGCTCTTCGAGCGAGCGACGACCTTCTCATGCGCGGTTAGTTGCCCTGCGTCCGCCTGGCGGATTCCCTCTTCGATCAGGCTGCGGTGATAATTCTGAAGCGAGAGATACTGGTCGAGAGCTTCATTGATGATAAAGGTCCGGTCCCGCTGCTGCGATGCTGCAAGCGAATCCAGCTGCTCCAGCTTCTCCGACGCAGTGCGAAAACTGACGGTTCGAATGCTCATAATATTATATAATATAACATAATATGCAGTGATATACTTTACTCCCATGAAGAAGACCGCCGCCGACATCGCTCTTGCCTTCATCGACCACATCAACTCTCACGATATTCCCAGCATGGCCACCCTGATGACCGACGATTTTCTCTTCGTTGACGGTCTCGGACAGGAAGTCCGGGGCATCCGGCAGATGGAGAAAGGCTGGGAGGGTTACTTCTCCCTGTTTCCCGACTATTCCATCCAGGTGGATGATGTCTTCAGCCATGGCCCCATTGGTGGTCTCTTCGGCTCCGCGCAGGGCACTTATGCTGTTGGTGGCAAGCTCCTCGCTGAGAACCGCTGGAAAATCCCGGCCGCATGGAAAGCTCTCGTCCGCAAGGAACGCATCGCCGAGTGGCGCGTCTACGCCGACAACGAGCCTGTCTGGAAGATCATGCGCGTCAAACGCTAATGATGCCTTTTACAGCTCCTCCGCAGGGGCGTGGCCGGCTTGAATCCACATAGGACTGAACAAAGCTGCGAACTACTCCGAACGCAGCGCTTCCACCGCGTTCACCCTTGCCGCGCGGGCCGCGGGCACAGCCGACGCGATCACCGCGGCAGCCAGAATGACGACGGCGGAGGCGATGAAAGAGAGCATACTCGGCTGGTGCACTTCCGCGACGTATCTGCCGATCACGCGGGCAAAGACGATGCCAAGCACCAGGCCTGCGCCCACACCGATGCCTGCGATCACCAGGCCGTCGTAAAGAACATCGGTGAGGATATTGCGCGGTTGAGCGCCCAGCGCCATGCGAATTCCGAACTCGCGCGTGCGACCGCTCACCGAAAATGCCAGGACACCGGCCACGCCGACCACGGAAATCAGCAGCGCCACCGCCGCAAATCCTCCAAACACCACCGCATTCAGGCGATCGGGCGTCAAAACTTCCGCGCGAATATCCTGCAGCGTGCTGGCATGCTCGATGGGCTGGTCTGATGCCATGTCGCGAATGGTGCGGGTGACGAGCGGAACGAACGCGTATGGATCACGGTCTGTGCGTACGAACAGGCGGCTTTGCCATCCTTCCTGATCGCTCGGCTGATACACGGTCATCGCCGGAGACGGGATGATGTTCTCATCGTCGAAGTCAGGTACGACGCCGACGATCCGGCGCGGCTCATAGCTGATGCCGATGAACTTCATTACACTGTCGGTCCATCGCAGCTCGCGGCCGATGGCTTCCTGGCCGGGAAAGAGCTGCTGCGCAACGCTCTGGCTGATGATGACCACACGCTCGGAGCCGTCCTTATCGGTGTCTCTGAAATCGCGGCCATCGAGGAGCGGCACACCAAGAGTGTCAAAGAATCCGGGCGATACGGTACGGAACTTTGCGCGCAGATCGTCCTGACCGTTCTTGCGTGTTGCCCCCTGCACCGCAAACGCGAAGCTGATGCCTAGACCCTGCTCGTCGCGCCACGGCACAGTGAAGCCCGTTGCGGCATGCTCTACTCCGGGAAGCGCGGCAACCCGAGTCTTTACGTCGCGATAAAAATCACGCACCTGCTCCGGAGTTCGCCCATACGAGATCACCGGCAAATTCACGGCGAGAACCCTCGAGGTGTCGAAAGGCGGGCGCGTGTTTTCCAGAACAAAGAGAGTCCTCATCAGCACGCCGGCTCCCGCCAGCAGCAGGAACGACGCAGTGATCTGCGTAACGGCAAAGATGCGAAGCCGCCGATTGCTTCCGCTTGCAACCCGCGCTCCGGTGCCGGTCAATGCGGAACCTCTCGTGCCGTCGTCAGCGGGTAGCCGCGGAATGAACGCCAGGAAAACGGCGGCGATTAACGCCAGCGCAATCCCAAACCAGACCAGGTTGAAATCAAGCGTGAGTCCCTGGGCGCGGACCGAGAAGCGCGATGCATAGCGACCCAGAATTGCCACCATGGGGGTGGCGAGCGCCAGAGCCGCCAGCACTCCACTGCCGCAAAGCAGAATGCTTTCCGCCAGCAACGAGCGCCGAAGCGAAGCAGTGCTCGCGCCCAACGCGGAGCGCACGGCCAGCTCCGGCTCGCGGCGTACGGTGCGCGCCAGCACGAGATTGGCGACATTCGAGCACGCAATTACGAAGAGCAGCCCCGAGGCCGCAAACAGCACCCACAAAATCGTATTTGCGCGTGAATTGATCTGGTCGTGCATGCGCGTCACATCGATCTGGAAGTGGTCTGCGGGCTTGTACACCTCAGGATGAGCAGCCAGAATGGCTGCGTATCTCTCGCGCAGCTCCGCTCGCGCCGATTCGAGAGTAGCGCCGGAGGCGAGTCGCGCAAAGACCTCGGTCATGCGATGTTCGCGGCCGGTCACCATTGTGGCCGAAAGATGATGCGGGCTGGTCACGACGTTGGCGATGATCTCCGTCGCCACCGGATACGGCACCGAGGGCTCCAGAACGCCAACGATGACCGCGGTGCGCGGGCCTCCGAAGCTCTCAAGACGGACTCTCTTGCCGAGCACGCCGGGATCGGAGTGCAGCGACGTCTTCCAGAACTTGTAGGTGAGGACGATGGCGCCGGGAGCATTTGGCCCGTCGTCAGCGGGAGTCAGCAGGCGCCCCAGCACCGGCCGCAGCCCCATCACCTCGAAGTAATTGCCATCGACCACTCCGGCCGGAATCTCGCGTGGCGTGCCGAGGCCGACGACGGTGAAGTCGATCTCTGAGAATGTGCCGAGTTCCTTGATGGTCTTCAGGTTCTTGCCGAGGTCCTGGATTTCAGGAACCGAGAATGCGGCATTCGCCTCACCGATCCCGGGCGCGCTCTGGCGCAGGTAAAGCAGCCGGGCTTCGTCGCGATTAGCGAGCGGCTTGAGGAGCACATCGCGCACAACGCTGAAGATGGCCGCGTTGGCGCCGATACCCAGAGCCAGGGTAAGCGCGACAGTGATCCACAATGCGGGGACTCGGGACAAAGAACGCGCGGCAATTTTCAAATCGCGAACGAACGACATGTCGGTTCTCCATGGCGGGCCGGTTGCCCTGCCTTCACTATTACGACGAACGGCCGGACTGGAATTCGACAAATCGTCCAAAAAATCTCCGGCCGATCCTTCTTCGGGCAGCTTCGGGGTTCGGCGATTCCCTGGATTCCGCGGCTTCACAGGCCATTCCTTCTGCCAGGAGGTGCCGAACGCCCTTTAGGTAAGCCATAACTAACGTTAGTGTGAGCTTACCGAGCAACTTTTGTCAAGAAGCACTCAGTCTTTACACGACAGCTCGATATAGGTTATGTTGATATCAATATAAGGCTATGTCAAGAGCCGCGATTGTTCCGTTTGAAACTACTTTGCGGGTTCGCGACTGTTGCCTCTGTCTCCACGTGCAGCGGGCGGCACGGGTATTGGCGCGGCGCTTCGACGAGGCATTGCGGCCATTTGGCCTGACGAACGGTCAGTTCTCCCTGCTGATGTCCCTGAATCGTCCTGAGCCTCCAGGCATGGCGTCCGTGGCATCGCTGCTCGCCATGGACCGCACAACCTTGACCGCCGCACTCAAGCCGCTGGAACGTCGCGGCCTTGTCAAGATCACCACCGACCCGTCTGACCGGCGTGGGCGCCGGATGAAACTGACACCGCAGGGTATGGCTCTGCTCAGCACGGCTGTGCCAGTCTGGGAGCAGACCAGCCTGGAAGTTGAAGGACTTCTGGACGACGGCGACCCCGATCGCTTCCGGCGCAACCTGCGTTCTCTCTCCCGATAACGATAACTGCACCGACGCTGCAGAGGGCGGGATAAATCTGCTCATCCCCTGCCTTCGGACAATCTACTTCCTAAGCGTGTAGATCACGTTTATCGTCGTCTTGACCTCGAC